>NZ_JALHPM010000164.1:0-14253 GCF_022842525.1 Luteitalea sp. | reverse complement strand
GCGCCTGATCGTCCGCGTCTGAAGCCCCGCGGGATGGGATGCGCGTCCGGCGTGTCCCATCTCCGCGTATCCTGTGGCGCGATGTTCCTGTCCGGCGTCATCGAAGGCTTCTACGGCCCGCCCTGGACGACGGCCGAGCGCCACGCGGCCTTCGACCAGATGGCGGCATGGGGACTCGACACCTACCTGTACTGCCCGAAGGACGATCTGCACCACCGGGCGATCTGGCGCGAGCCCTACGGCGCCGCCGACGTCGCCACGATGGCGGCGCTGATCGAGGCGTGCCATGCGCGCGGTCTCCGCTTCCTGTACGGCATCGGTCCCGGCCTCGACATCCGCTACGGGGATCCTGCAGACCGTGAGGCCCTGCATGCCCGTGCCGCCCAGATGCTCACCATCGGCATCGATGGTCTGGCCGTGCTGTTCGACGACATCCCCGACCGCATCGACGAGCGAGACCTTGCCCGCTGGGGCAGCCTCGCGGGCGCGCAGGCCGATGTCGCCAACGAGCTGTTGCCCCGCGTGCGCGCCCACACGCCCGGCGCACGGGTCCTCTTCTGCCCGACGCCGTACTGCGGTCGCATGGTGGCGGCAGGCCATGGTGGCGCGGGTTACCTCGACGCCCTTGGCGCGGCGCTGCACCAGGACATCGGCGTCTTCTGGACCGGACCGGACATCGTCTCCGCCGAGATAGGCGTCGACCACATGCAGGACATCGCCCGTCGGCTTCGACGCCCGCCGATCCTCTGGGACAACCTGCACGCCAACGACTACGACGGTCGCCGCGTGCTGCTCGGGCCCTATGCCGGACGCCCGCTGGCGCTGCGCGACGAGGTCGCCGGCATCCTGACCAACCCCAACACCGAGTTCCCGCTCGACTTCATGGCCCTGCGCACGCTCTCGCTCTACCTGCGTGCCGACGGCACGTGGGATCCACGAGCCGCCTGGCTCGCGGCGTTGCGCGAGTGGCTGCCGTCCTTCGAGACCGTCGGGGGCCCGATCGAGTTCGACGACCTGGTCCTGCTGGCCGACTGCTACTACTTGCCCTGCGAGGAGGGACCTCGCGCCGAGGCGCTGCTGGCGCGTGCCCACCTGGCCCTCGCCGACACGTCGGCGTCGTGGCGCGAGCACGCCACCGCCTGCCTCGGCGAAGCCACACGCCTGCGGGATCTCTGCGGGCGCCTGGCCACGCTCAAGCAGCGCCCGCTGTTCCACGCCCTCAGCCGCCGCATCTGGGATCTGCGGGAGGAACTGGATCTGCTGGTGCGGGCCGTCGAGGCGCGGCTCGCGACGACCGACGGCACCGTCGCCTTTCGTTCCGATTTCCACCTGCCGCGGACCTATCGCGGGGGCACCGCCGCCCGGCTGCAGCGACTGCTGACGCAGCACCCGGACGGCACGTTCACGGTGCAGGTCCCATGAGCACGCCGATCATCCGACTCGCGCGCCCCGATGATCGGGCGGGCGCCTACGACGTCTGTCTCAGGACCGGCGATGCCGGCGACGATGGCGCGCCGGTGTTTCGTGAGGATCCGGATGCCCTGGGGCGCCTGTTCGTCGGCCCGTATCTCGCGTTCGAACCCGAGCTGAGTCTGGTGCTCGAAGACGACGAGGGCATCTGCGGCTACAGCCTGGCGGCCCTCGACTCGCGGCGCTTCTATGCGCGCTACGACGCGGAGTGGCGACCGGACCTCTGCGCGCGCTACCCGGATCCGCAGGGCGATCCCTCGACCTGGACGCGCGTGCAGGAGGTGTACGGCTGGTACCACCACCCGGACTACTTCTGTCCCGACCCGTACGAGCACTACCCGTCGCATCTGCACATCGACCTGCTGCCGCGCGCGCAGGGCCGAGGCCTCGGGCGACAACTCATCGCGCAGGTACTGGACCGGCTGCACGAGCGGGGCTCACCAGGCGTGCACCTCGGGATGTGGGCGCGCAACACCCGTGCCTACGCCTTCTACACCCGCCTGGGCTTCCACGAACTGGCACGCATCGGCACGCCGGAGACGGGCAGTCTCTACATGGGCACACGGCTTGATGGGAGGGACGCCTCGCCGAGGCGTCCGACAGAGGACTGATCATGACCGATACGCTCGCGCTGTTGGGCGGGACACCCGTTCGTACACGATCGTTTCCCGCGTGGCCCGTGTTCGACGCGACCGACGAGGCGCGACTGGTCGCGGCTCTGCGCAGCGGCAAGTGGGGTCGGCTCGCGGGCGACCAGGTGGCCGAGTTCGAGCAGCGCTTCGCCGCGATGCACGGCTGCCGCCACGGCATCGCCGTCGTCAATGGCACGGTCTCGTTGCGAATCGCGCTGATGGCGGCGGGACTGCAGGCCGAGGACGAGGTCATCGTCCCGACCTACACCTTCCTCTCCACCGCCACCGCCGTGGTCGAGGCCAACGCCGTGCCGGTGTTCGTCGACGTCGACCTCGACACCTTCAACATCGACCCGGCGCTCGTCGAGGCGGCGATCACGCCACGCACGAGGGCCATCATCCCGGTGCATTTCGCCGGGCAGCCGGCCGACATGGCCGCGATGCTCGCCATCGCCGAGCGCCACGGGCTGTTCGTGCTCGAGGACGCCGCGCACGCGCACGGCGCCTCGTGGCGCGACCGCCCTGCGGGATCGATCGGGCACGTCGGATCGTTCTCGTTCCAGTCGAGCAAGAACCTGACGTCGGGCGAGGGCGGCATCATCGTGACCAACGACGAGGCGCTGGCGGCGTCGTGCCGGTCGATCCACAACTGCGGGCGGGTCGAGGGCGGCATCTGGTACGAACACCACGTCATCTCGGCCAACTACCGGCTCGGCGAGTTGCAGGGCGCGCTCCTCAACAGTCAGCTCGATCGCCTCGAGGCGCAAACCACGACGCGTGATGCCAACGGGCGTCACCTCGCCGCGCGCCTGGCGGCGCTGCCGGGCCTCCACCCGCAGTCGCGCCCGGCGGACGTCACGACGCACAGTCAGCACCTGTTCATGCTGCGGCTCGATGCCGCGGCCTTCGGTGCCCCGCGCGCCGCCGTCCTCGACGCCCTCCAGGCCGAGGGCATCCCGTGCAGTGGCGGCTACGGGTTCCCGTTGCCCTCCCAGCCGCTGTTCCGGCACAAGGCCTTCGGGCCCTACCTGGCGCACGTGCGCGATCGCCTCGACTACACGCAGGTCTCGTGCCCCAACAGCGAGCTGATCTGTCGCGAGCAGGGCATCTGGTTCGATCAGTCCATGATGCTCGGCAGTCGCGCCGACATGGACGACATCGCCGACGCCATGGAGAAGGTCCACAGGCATCGCGACGCCCTCGCGGCGCGTGCGCTGCAGGCGCGCTGACCGTCGTGACGCGACTGACCGCCTTCCTCACCCGCTACGTCGTGCCGGCGCTGACGGCACTCAGCGAGAACACGTCGATGGCGGCCATCCGGGCCGGGATGGTGTCGGTGGTGCCGCTGACCATCATCGGCGGGCTGTTCCTGGTGGTGTCGTTCCTGCCGGTCCCCGGGTGGGAGGCGATGGTTGCACCTTACGCGTCACTGCTGCAGATCCCGGTGACGGCCACCTTCGGCATCCTCGGCCTGGTCGCCTGCATCTCGATTGCGCACGACCTCGGCACACGCCTCGGGCAGGAGGCGCTGGTCAGCGCGACGATGGCGGCGACGGTCTTCCTGTTGATCCAGATCGAGCCGACAGACCTCACCTTCAGGACGCCGGGGCTCGGCTCTCAGGGGTTGTTCACGGCCATCATCATTGCGCTCATCGTCGTGCGGACCCAGAAGGTGTTCACGGACCGCGGCATCGTCATCACCATGCCCGAGACGGTGCCGTCGGTGGTCTACCAGTCGTTCCTGTCGCTGGTGCCGCTGCTGTTCCTGGTGGTGGGGTTCTGGCTGGTGCGGTTCGTGGCCGGTGTCGACATCAATCAGGTGGTCCAGGCGGTGTTCGGCCCGCTGGTGTTCGCGCTGAACACCCTACCGGGCATCCTGGTCTACGCGTTCCTCGTGAGCCTGCTGTGGTCGGTCGGCATCCATGGCGACAACGCCCTCGACGCCATCGTCTCGCCGATCTTCCTGCAGTACCTCGCCGAGAACGTGGCGGCGATGACGGCGGGGCAGCCGTTGCCCTACGTGACGGCCAACGGGTTCTTCACGACGTTCGTCAACGTCGGCGGCACCGGGGCCACGCTGGCGCTGGCGTTGATCCTGGTGGGATCGCGGGACGCCGCGTTCCGGCAGGTGGGGCGGGTGTCGTTGCCGACGCAGGTGTTCCAGATCAACGAGCCGATCTTCTTCGGCCTGCCGATCGTGCTGAATCCCGTCTTCATGATGCCGTACGTGCTCAACGCGCTCGTGCTGACGACCGGCAGCTACCTGCTGATGTCGTGGGGGCTGATCGGGCGGCCGTTCATCAACGTGCCGTGGACGACCCCGCCCGTCATCGGGCACTACCTGGTGACCGGCGGCGACTGGCGGGCGGCGGTGTGGGGTGTCGTGTCGCTGTGCCTCGCGATGGCGGTGTACTACCCGTTTGCGAAGGCGGCCGAGCGGGCGCGCGTGCATCCTCCCGCGGCACCCGGATAGAATGCCGGAACGCATGGAGCAGCGCAGGAACGGCCCTCTCACGTGGCTGCGCGCCGGCCTCGCCGTCGCCACGATCTCGACGATTGCCGGGTGCAGTGTGCCCGGGCCGACCGTGCCGGACCTTCCCGAGCGCGTCGACTTCGCGCTGCACGTCCGGCCCATCCTGTCGGATCGCTGCTTCAAGTGCCACGGCCCGGACGGAGCCGCCCGCAAGAGCGACCTGCGGCTCGACCAGCAGGACGTCGTCTTCGCGACGCTGGCCTCTGGCAGCACGGCGGTGGTGCCTGGGCGGCCCCGCAGCAGCGAGCTCGTCCGTCGCATCCTGAGCGACGACCCGGCGCTGGTGATGCCGACGCCCGACTCCCACCTCACGCTGAGCGACTACGAGAAGGCCGTGCTGGTGCGCTGGATCGACCAGGGCGCCGAGTGGAAGCCGCACTGGGCCTTCACCGCCCCTGCCATGCCCGAGGTGCCGACGGTGCCCTCGCACGGCACCGTCCGCAATCCGATCGACACCTTCGTCCTGGCGCGCCTGAAGACGCGCGGGCTCGCGCCGCGGCCCGAAGCCTCGAAGGACGTGCTCATCCGCCGGGTGTCGCTGGCGCTCACGGGCCTGCCCCCGACGCCGGCCGAGGTCGCCGCGTTCGTCGCCGACTCCTCGTCCGACGCCTACGAGAGGCTCGTCGATCGCCTGCTCGCCTCGCCCGCCTATGGCGAGCGCATGGCCGCCGACTGGCTCGACATCGCCCGCTTCGCCGACACGCACGGCTATCAGGACGACGTGCCGCGGGACATGTCGCCGTGGCGCGACTGGGTCATCGCGGCCTTCAACCGCAACATGCCGGTGGATCAGTTCATCACCTGGCAGATCGCGGGCGACCTGCTGCCCAACGCGACGCGCGAGCAGCGCCTCGCCACCGCCTTCAACCGCCACCACATGCAGAGCCAGGAAGGCGGCATCGTCCCCGAAGAGTATCGGGTCGAGTACGTCGCCGACCGCGTGCAGACGCTGGGGCGGGCCTTCCTCGGGGTCACGCTCGAGTGCGCCCGCTGCCACGACCACAAGTACGACCCGATCCGGCAGAAGGAGTACTTCCAGCTCTACGCCTTCTTCAACAGCATCAACGAGGCCGGGCAGGCCCCCTACTCGGGGATGGCGAGTCCGACCGAGATCCTGCCGTCGGCCGAGGCCGAGGCGCGCCTCGCCACGCTGCGCACCGAGCGTGAGGCACTCGAGAAGGCCGTCGCCCACGACGCTGCCGACTACGACGCCGGCTTCGAGGCCTGGCTGCGGGCCCCGCGCCGCACCGAGGCGTTGCCGGCCACGGACGGGCTCGTGGTGCACCTGCCGCTCGAGGACATGCGTGCCGGCAGCATCCGCGTCACCACCAAGGACAAGGGCACGATGACGGTACCTGCCCAGGTGTTCGCCAACCTGGGCAGCGTGCGCGGCCCCGCTTACCTCGGGGGCGATCAGGATCGCGCGCCGGAAACCGTACCGGGCCGGCTCGGCAACGCGCAGCGGCTGCGCGGTGATGCCGAGATCAAGGCGCCGGACGAGGCGGCCTTCTTCGATCGCCACCAGCCGTTCTCGCTGGCCACCTGGATGCGGATCGACACGAAGGGCACGGCCGGTCCGCTGATCGCCCGGTCGGGCAGCTTCGCCAACGGCTATCGCGGCTACCTCGTGAAGGTCGAGGCCGACGGCACGCTGACCGCGGCCCTGCACCACGTGGCGCCCGACGACTCGATCGAGATCCGCACCACCGACGCCATCGCGCCCGGCGAGTGGCGGCACCTGTCGCTGACCTACGACGGGTCGAGCCGCGCGCCAGGCCTGCGCCTGTTCCTGGACGGCCGCCCGCTCGCCACCCGCACCATCGTCGACAACCTGAAGCGCAGCCTCATCACCAGCGGCATCGAGGGTCGACAGATGTCGGGCGCACCGCTCGGCCTGCGGCTCGGCAGCATCGGCGAGCTGAGCAAGGAGTCGCTGCGCGACGTTTCGGTGGACGATTTCCGCGCCTATGCCCGCCAGTTGAGCGACCTCGAAGTGGCGTCGCTCGCCAGCGGCACCAACGCGCTGCAGGCCCTCATCGCGCGCGACCCCGCGCAGCGCTCCGCGGCCGACCGCGCCCTGTTGCGGCAGCACTACGTCCTGCGCGCCGACACCACGTTCCGCACGCGCCTGGCGACGCTCACCACGCTGCGCGGCGAAGAGAACACGCTGCTCACCGCCCAGCCCAGCGTGATGACGATGCGCGAACTGCCGTCGCCGCGGCCCACGTTCATCCTCGCGCGCGGCGCCTACGATGCGCCCACCGATCCCGTCACGCCAGGCACGCCGACCGCCATCCTGCCGTTTGCCAAGGGGCTGCCCAACAATCGCCTCGGGCTCGCCACCTGGCTGCTCGATCCGGCCAATCCGCTGCCGGCGCGGGTGTTCGTCAACCGCTACTGGGCGATGGCCTTCGGGCGAGGTCTGGTGCCGACGGCCGAGGACTTCGGCAGTCAGGGCCAGATGCCCAGCCATCCCGAGTTGCTCGACTGGCTGGCGACGACGTTCGTGAAGTCGGGGTGGAACGCCAAGGCGCTGCAGAAGCTGATCGTGACCTCGGCCACGTACCGGCAGTCGTCGCTGGCCGATGCCGAGACCCGCGCCACCGACCCCGACAACGTCTGGCTCGCCCGCGGTCCAGCCTTCAGGATGCCGCTCGAGCAGGTGCGCGACAGCGCCCTCGCGGCCAGTGGCCTGCTCGTGCGCCGCATCGGTGGCCCGAGCGTGTACCCGTATCAGCCGGCGGGGCTCTGGGAGTCACTGGCGGCGGGCGCGAAGTATCCCCAGTCGACCGGTGAGGGGCTGTACCGCCGCAGCTTGTACACGGCGTGGAAGCGCGCGGCCCCGCCGCCGTCGGCCATCGGCTTCGATGCCTCCGAGCGTCTGACCTGCATCGTCACGCGGCAGCGGACCAACACGCCGCAGCAGGCGCTGATCCTGCTCAACGACCCGCAGTTCGTCGAGAGCGCGCGCGTGCTGGCCGAGCAGGTGATGCGCGGGGAGACGACGCCGGCTGGGCGCGTGACGCAGGCCTTCCGGCGCGTGATCACGCGGGCGCCGTCGGCCTCCGAGGTGACGCACCTCTCCAGGCTGTTCGAGACGACGCGGGCACGGTTCGCGGCGTCGCCCGCTTCGGCGGTCGCGTTGCTCGGCACCGGCGAGCACCCGCGCGACGCGGCACTGGACCCCACCGACCTGGCCGCGTGGACGGTGGTGACCAGCACCATCATGAATCTCGACGAAGCCGTCTTCACGCGCTGAGGGTGGGGGTGACGGCCCGCTCGGAGAGCGGGCCTACCCAGGCGCGGGGAGCGCTACACGCGTGGAGGATCCGTCTCGCGGGCGAAGTGGCGGTGCGCGGCCAGGGCTGCCATGAAGGCCTGCCCCGCGTCCGCCGCGTCGGCGCCTGGCGCGCTGACGAGGCCGGGGTCGGCCTCACCGGACGGCAAGGTCGTCGGCACGCCGGCCTTCGACAGCAGCGTCTCTCCCGCTCCGAACACCAGCATCGGCTTGCAGTGGCGGTACTGGTCCTTCACGAACTCCATCACCCGCCCATCCATTGCGAGCTGTTCGATGGCTGATGCCCCATCGGGAATGACCACGGCGTCGAACAGCACCGACGGCATCGCCTCCACGGTGACGTCCACCTCGATCTCCCCACTGGTGGTCTGCACCGCGCCGAGGCGTGACCCGACCCAGCGCGGCAGTGCGCCGGCCGACAGCAGGGCGTCTGACACGATCGTCAGCGCCTCGCCATCGACCCCATCGGCCACGAGCATCGCCACGCGGCGCGCCTGCACGCCGCCGTGGCCAGGACGCGCCCGCAGCGACAGCGCCGGCGAGTGCGTCACCTCGGGCGTGATGTCCTGTTCGAGGACCTTCGGCATCGGCGCCGGCAGCTGCCGCATGCCGAGGCCGGTGGCCACGGCCTGGGCCATCTCGCGGTCGACGTGCAACAGGCCCGACACCATGCGCTCGCGCACCGCCGGCACCTGCACCCGCGACAACTCGAACCGGAACGCGTTGATGATGTGCTGCTGCTCGGTCGGCGTCTGGCTGTGGAAGAACAGCCGGGCCTGCGTGTAGTGGTCGGCGAACCGCTCCGGCTTGCCGCGCACCGTGTGCGCCGCCGGCTCGATCGGCGCGGCGTAGGGCACGAAGCCCTTCGCTCCGGCCTGGAACGGGCACCCGCCGCCGAGCGAGTTGGGCTCGTACGACACCCGGCCGCGATTGATCGTCTGCCGGTGCATGCCGTCGCGCTGGTTGTTGTGCACCTGCGCGATCGGCGTGTTGATGGGGATCTCGTGGAAGTTCGGCCCGCCCAGCCGCGAGATCTGCGTGTCCACGTACGAGTGGATGCGACCGGCCAGCAACGGGTCGTTGCTGAAGTCGATGCCCGGCACCACGTGCGCCGTGCAGAACGCCACCTGCTCGGTCTCGGCGAAGAAGTTGTCCGGGTTGCGATTGAGCACGAGCTTGCCCACGGGCCGGATCGGCACCAGCTCCTCCGGGACGATCTTGGTCGCGTCGAGCACGTCGAACGTGAACGACTCGGCCTGCGCCTCGGTGAAGATCTGCAGCCCGAGCTCGTACTCGGGGAACGCGCCAGCCTCGATGGCCTCCCACAGGTCGCGGCGATGGAAGTCGGGGTCTGCGCCCGAGATCTTCACCGCCTCGTCCCACACCAGCGAGTGCGTGCCGGCCGTCGGCGTCCAGTGGAACTTGACGAAGTGCGACTCACCTGCGGCATTGACCAGTCGGAACGTGTGGACCCCGAAGCCCTGCATCGTGCGGTAGCTGCGCGGGATGGCCCGGTCGGACATCGCCCACATCAGCATGTGGGTGATCTCGGGCATCAGGGACGCGAAGTCCCAGAACGTGTCGTGGGCGCTGCCCGCCTGCGGCATCGCATGGTGGGGCTCGGGCTTGGCGGCATGCACCAGGTCGGGGAACTTCATCGCGTCCTGGATGAAGAACACCGGCATGTTGTTGCCGACGAGGTCCCAGTTGCCGTCCTGCGTGTAGAACTTCACCGCGAAGCCGCGGACGTCGCGCGCCGTGTCGGTGGAGCCGCGTTCACCGAGCACGGTCGAGAAGCGCACGAAGACCGGCGTCTGCCGGCCGGCCTCGGAGAACAGGTCGGCCCGGGTGAACTCGGTCAGCGACTCGTAGCACTCGAAGACGCCGTGGGCCGCCGACCCGCGCGCATGGACGATGCGCTCGGGAATGCGCTCGTGATCGAAGTGCGTGATCTTCTCGCGGAGGATGAAGTCCTCGAGCAGCGTCGGCCCGCGCAGCCCGGCCTTGAGCGAGTTCTGGTTGTCGCCAACCGGCACGCCCTGGTTGGTCGTCAGCGTGCGTGCCGTCGAGTCGGCGCGCACGCGGTCGAGCGTCGTGTTCGTCTTGTTGACGCCGATCACCGGTGAGCCGCTGCCGACCTTCTCCGACGTCTGCGACTCCTGCACGGTGCTGGCGCCGACGATCGGGTCGCCAGGCTCGACGGCCTGGCCCATCGGGGGCGCCGTCGTCGTCGCCGGGTCGTACTCGGCCGCCTTGCTGGCGTTGAACGGCATGCGGGCCGCCAGCTGCTGTGTGCCGGCGAACTTCGCCGTCAGATCATCGCGCCAGTCATGCGCTGGAGGCGGCGTGGCGCGGCCCGACACGGTGGCACGGCTGTTGGGATCGACGGGGCGGACGTGTTCGGGTTTGGGACGACGTGTATTGGGCATCGACGTTCAACGCTCGGGAAACGAAGGGACCGGCGGGTGGACGTCGATGAAGGAGCAATGCGGGTGCCAGGCCTCAGGGCTTCAGGTGCGCGTCCAGGACGTCGCGGACCTTGCGGGCCAGCGCGCCTGGTGTGAACGGCTTCTGCAGGAAGGCGTCGGTGGCCGCCTCCAGGCCATGCCGCACCACGGCATCGTCGGTGTAGCCGCTCATGTAGAGCACGCGCATGTCGGGGTAGCGCTTGCGCAGCGCATCGGCGAGCTGGCGCCCGCCGGTGCCCGGCATGACCACGTCGGTGAGCAGCAGCGCAACCGTCGACAGGGACTCGTGCGGCAGGGCCAGCGCCGTCGCGGCCGAGTTCGCCTCGTGCACGACGTAGCCCTGCATCTCGAGGGCGAGCTTCGTGAACCGGCGCACCGCGTCCTCGTCCTCGACGACGAGCAGCGTCTCGTGCCCGTCGGGCGTCGCCTGCAGGCCGTCGGCCGGGGCCGCCGCGGGCTCGCGCTCGACGGCGGGGAACAGCACGTGAAAGGCCGTCCCGCGCCCGACGTCGCTGTCCACGGTGATCGTGCCGCCGGCCTGCTTGACGATCCCGTAGACCGTCGCGAGGCCGAGGCCCGTGCCCTTGCCGACACCCTTGGTGGTGAAGAAGGGCTCGAACAGGTGCGACTTGACCTCCGCCGACATGCCGGCGCCGCTGTCCGAGACCGTCAGTCGCACATACCAGCCCGACGGTACGTCGGCCGACTCGGTCGACTGGGTGCTCGGCACCAGGGCGACCCCCGTCGACACCTCGAGCAGTCCGCCCGTCGGCATGGCGTCGCGGGCGTTGACGACGAGGTTCATCACGACCTGCTCGAGCTGCCCGGGGTCGACGCGGATCTTCGGCAGATCGGGGGCCAGGGCGACCTCGAGCCGGATGTCCTCGCCAATCAGGCGCCGCAGCAGGCGAATCGACGCCTCGGCCGTCGCGTTGAGATCCAGCACCTTCGGCTCGACGATGGCCTTGCGGCTGAAGGCGAGCAACTGCGCCGTCAGCGCAGCGGCGCGGTCGCCGGCCTCACGCACCGACAGCAGCGCGTCCCGCTCCGGCGCCTCGGACGACATCTGGCCGAGCAGGAGCGTCGTGTAGCCGTTGATCACCGTCAGCAGGTTGTTGAAGTCGTGGGCGACGCCACCGGCCAGCTGACCCACGGCCTCCATCTTCTGAGCCTGCCGGATCTGATCCCGAAGCCGCTTCTCCTCGGTGATGTCGCGGATGAAGCCGTACATCGACCGTTGCTCGACGATCGGGATCACGTTCCACGAGAACCACCGGTAGCGCCCGTCGCTGGTGCGGTAGCGGTTCTCGAAGCCGTAGACCACCTCGCCGCGCAGCAGGCGCTCGCCGGCGGCCAGCGTCGCCGGGATGTCCTCCGGATGGACGAACTCGATCCAGGGGCGCGACTGGAGTTCCTCTGTCGTCCAGCCGAGCCGCTGCGTCCACGCCGGATTGAGCTGGTGCAGGTACCCGTCGAACCCGGCGATGCACACCGGGTCGGGCGAGTTGTTCCACAGATAGTCGCGTTCCTCGAGGGCGGCCAGGCGCTCCGTGATGTCGGTCGAGATGCCGCAGATGGCGTACGCTGCGCCGTCGCGGTCGAAGAGCGGGAACCGCATCGACAGGTACGACACGACGCGCCCGTCGGGGAGTTGGCCGCGTTCCTCGACCTGATGGGGACGCAGCGTCTCGAGCACGACGGCGTCGTTGCGTTCGAAGTCGGTGGCCAGTGCGTCCGGCAGCAACTCCCGGGCGGTGTGACCGATCCACTGCGCCGCGGGAATGCCGATCACTTCGACGAGTCGCTGGTTGACGAACTGGTAGCGGCCGGAGAGATCCTTGAGATAGACGATGGCCGGCGAGGCGTCGAGAACGTCGCGGAACCGCGCCTCGCTGGCGCGCAGGCCCTCCTCGGCGAGGTGGTGCTCGAGGGCGACCCGAATGAGGTGGGCGGCGCCGGCCACGCGCTGACCGCCGCCTGACGCGCCTGGATCGGGTGCGGCACTCACCCCGCCCGACAGCAGCGCGAACGCCTGGGGGTCCGGGGGACCGGGTTGGCGCCGATAGACGGCGAAGGTCCCCAGCACCTTGCCTCGCGGCACGCCAGCGACGTGCCCGCTCGCGAGAATCGGCACCGAGAGGCACGAACGCAGGCCGTGCGCCAGTGCCGCCGCCTTGTAGACCTGCCAGACCTCCGAGGTCTCGATGTCGTCGGCGACGACGGTCTCGCCGAAGTGGGCCGCGGCGCCACACGAGCCGTTCAGCGGTCCGACGGGCGCCCCGTCGATATCCTCGTTGTACGCCGCCGGCAGCGACGGCGCGGCCCCGAGGCGCAGACGCCCCGCCGCATCGACGAGCAGCACCGAGCAGAGCGAATGCTGCAACTGCTCTTCGACCAGCGTCACGACCTCGGACAGGATCGTCGTCAGCGGCGTGCCCTGGGCGATCATCTCGAGCACGCGATTGTGTCGGACCAGCGCGTTCTCGCTGCTCGTGCGCTCCGTGACATCGATGGAGATGCCGGTCAGGCGCGTCGGCGTGCCATCGGCGCGGCGATCGAGGTGCCCCCACTCCTGGAGCCATCGGTACGATCCATCGGCGCGCAGCACCCGGTAGAGGTTCCGGTATTCGTCGCCGCCGCCGTCGAGGCAGGCTGCGACCCCGCTCTGGAAGAGGTCCCGGTCGTCCGGATGCACGCGGGCCACCACGTCGGCCACGCTCTCGGGGGCGCCGACGTTGGCCGGCAACGCCGGCTCCTTGCTGTAGTAGCGCACCACCCGATCGGTGTCGGCGTCCCAGGTGAAGGCCGCGGCTCCGGCGGCTTCGAGCACGATACGCAGGCGCTCTTCGCTCTCGCGCATCTCCTGGTCAGCCTGCTTGCGTTCGGTGATGTCCTGGTCGGTGCCTTCGACCCCGGTCACGGCGCCGGTGTCGTCACGAATCACGCTGGCGCGGCTGTGAATCCACAGGGTGCGGCCATCGGGGCGCACCATGCGGAAGTCCTCCGCGTAGCCCTCCCCGCCACGCCTGATGGTCTCCACGCGGGCGATGGCCCGCGGGCGATCGTCGGGGTGCAGGATGCGGAGGAAGGCCTCGAAACTGGGCGTGGTCGAGCGATCGACGCCGAACAGCTCGTAGATCAGGTCCGACCACCAGACCTCGCCGGTCTCCGGCGTCCACGTCCAGCTGCCGATGCGCGCCGCCCGCTGCGCCAGGTTCAGGCGGGCTTCACTCCGGCGCAGCGCGTCCAGGGTGGCGCGTCGTTCGGCGACCTCCGCGGCTTCCGCGTGCGTGGAGGCCGAGATGTCCTGGGCGATGCCGAAGACGCCGACGATCGTGCCGTCGGGGCCGGGCACCGGACGCACGCTGGCATCGAGCCAGATGCGCGATCCGTCCTTGCGGTAGTCCTCGCACTCGCCGTGCCACTCGGCGCCCGCCAGCACCGCCGCGATCTGCGCCGTGACGTCGTCTCGCACGTCGGCGGGGAGGCGCTCCACCAGCGGCCGGCCGACCATCTCCTCGGCCGTCCAGCCGAACACGCGCGTCGCCCCGTCGTTCCAGTAGGTGACGCGGCCCTCGGCGTCGGTCATGACGAGGGCGTCCCGGATGGCGGGAATCAGCAGCGCGGCAAGCGCGACTGCCTGGTCCGGCAACGGAGGCGTGCCCGGAAGGCCCATGGTCGTGATGCCGAGTATAGTCGCGCGCATGCCTGCCCGCGTTCCAGTCACCCGTCGGCGCTTCATCGACACCCTGGCAAGCGTTCCCGCGGCCGCCGCCCTCGGCACGCCGGCCCTCGCGGCCGGTCACGTGGCTCCGCAGGCCGTGGCGCCACCAGCGGCATCGGCCGCCCCGC
>NZ_JALHPM010000163.1:0-14775 GCF_022842525.1 Luteitalea sp. | reverse complement strand
GGCGCGCGGGCGGCGGACGACCGAGGAGGCGACACGGCGACCGGCGCCGGTGCGGGTGCCTCGAAGGTCGCCGACGGCGGCCGCAGATCGCGCGCGCCCGCCGTGGCGAGGCGATAAGCGGTCGGCACGCCACGCACCTGCGCGAAGGTGCCGGTGAGCCAGCTCAGGGTCTCCGAGTGGCCGATGATCAGGTGCCCGTCCTTGCGCAGCAGGGTGGCGAACCGCTCGAACAGGACGGCCTGCGTCTCTCGATCGAAGTAGATGATGACGTTGCGGCAGAAGATGACGTCGAACGACGTGTGGATGGGCCACGCCGGTTCGGCGAAGTTGATCCGCCGGAAGACGATCAGGCGCCGCAGGCGGTCGTCGATGTCGAAGGCGCCGCGCTGCGTCGGCGACGGCGCGAAGTACTGCTCGCGCAGGTGGGCCGGCACGACATCGAGCCGGTCGGCCGGATAGGTGCCGGTCGCCGCCGTCTGCAGCACCGTCGTGTCGATGTCCGAGGCGAGGATTTTGATGTCCCAGCTGGCCAGCGCGGGGCCGAGGGCATCGGCCAGGGCGAGGGCGATCGTGTACGGTTCCTCGCCCGTCGAACACCCGGCACTCCAGATGCGCAGACGCCGCCCGCCGATCGGCCGGGCCTGCACCAGCGGCAGCACCTGCTGCTGCAGGAAGGCGAAGTGGTGCGGCTCGCGGTAGAAGTCGGTCTTGTTGGTGGTGACGCAGTTGATCATCTCGACGAGTTCGGGCGTCCCGGGCTCGTCGAGCCGATCGATGTAGCTGGAGAAGTCCGCCAGCCCGAGCGCCCGCAGGCGCCGCTGGAGGCGCGACTCGAGGAGCGTCCGCTTGGCCGGAGCGAGCGCGATCCCGGCGATGTCGTGGATGAGGGCACGGAGCGCATCGAACTCCGCGGCCCTCAGCTCCACCGTGCCGGGCACCGAGGCCAGCAGCGACATGGCGTGCTCCCCTCGCGAAGCGGCCTACGCCGCTTCCGGGGCGGCCTCGGGTGACGGCTCGTCGACCATCCCGACCACGCGGTCGATGTCGAGCAGGCTGATCAGTCCATCACCGGCCTTCGCCAGGCCCGTCATGAACGACGTGTCGACCGACGCGTCGAAGATAGGCGGCGCGGCGACGTCGCTCGCGCCCAGCGTCAGGACGTCGGAGACCGCGTCCACCACCAGACCGACGACCTTGCCGTTGAGCGTCACCAGGATGATGACCGTGAACTTCGTGTACTCCACCGCCGGCATGGCGAACTTGAGCCGCAGGTCCACCACCGGCACCACCGCGCCGCGCAGGTTCATCACGCCCTTGACGTGCGGGGGGGCGTTCGGAATCGGCGTGATGGCCGAGTACCCCCTGATCTCCTGGACTCGCAGGATCTCGAGCCCGAACTGTTCGTTGCCCAGCCGGAATGTCAGGAACTGCCCGCCATCCGCGCGGGCCTGGTCCACTGCCTGTGCTGTCGTCATGGCTCAGCCCTCCTCTCGAATGCGGGTCTCAGAATTCCTGGAACTCGTTGTCGAGCGCGAGAGCCGCCGTCCCGGCCGTCTGCGGCGTCTGGGGACGACGCGCCTGGCCCGCGGCGGGTTTGCGGTGCATCATCGAGACGGGCTTGCGGGCCGCGGGACGCGGCTGCGCCTCGGCGTGCGCTTCCTCCCCGAGCTTGAAGCGACGCACCAGCCCCTGCAGCTTGCCGGCCTCGCCGGACAGCGACTCGGACGTGCCCGACATCTCCTCGGTCTGCGACGCGTTGGCCTGCGTGACCTGATCCATCTGCGTCACGGCCTTGTTGACCTGCTCGATGCCCGACGACTGCTCGCGGCTGGCCGCGGCGATCTCGGCAACGATGTCGGTGACGCGCTTGACGGCGGCGACGATCTCGTTGAGCGTCTTGCCCGAGGCATTGACCAGCGCCGACCCGGCTTCCACCTTGCGGGTCGAGTCGGAGATCAGGTCCTTGATCTCCTTGGCGGCCGTCGCGCTGCGCTGCGCCAGGTTGCGGACTTCCGCCGCCACCACCGCAAAGCCGCGGCCCTGCTCGCCGGCCCGCGCCGCTTCCACCGCCGCATTGAGGGCGAGGAGGTTGGTCTGGAAGGCGATCTCGTCGATCGTCGTGATGATGTCGGCGATCTTCTTCGACGACTCGTTGATGGCGCTCATGGCCTGAACGGCCTCGCTCACCACCTGGCCACCGTCCTCGGCCGTGGTGCGCGCGCCGCCGGCGAGCTGGCTCGCCTGCTGGGCGTTGTCGGCGTTCTGCTTGATCGTCGCCGTCATCTCTTCGAGGCTGGCAGCGGTCTCCTCGAGACTGCTCGCCTGCTCCTGCGCCCCGCTCGAGATCTCCTGCGACGCCGCCGCGAGCTGATCGGACGAGGACGCCACCGCATTGGCCGTCTCGCGCACGTCGGTCATCGCGCCACGCAGCTTGGTCACCGCCTCGTTGAGGGCGGCGGCCATCACGCCGAGCTCGCCGGGCAGGTCGCTGCGCACCGAGATGGTCAGGTTGCCGTTGGCCAGTTCCTGCGAGGCCTCGCGCACGTTGGCGACGGCGCCGCGCAGCGACGTAATGCCGGATCCGAGCGCATTGGCCATCACCCCGAGTTCGCCGGGCAGGTCCTTGCGCACGTCGATGCTGAAGTCCCCCTGGGCCATCGCCTCGGCCGCGGCGCGCACGTTGCCGAGCGCATCCTTGATCTGCGTGATCGCCGCGTTGGTGGCGCGCGCCAGGTCGCCGATCTCGTCGTGCGTGTCGAGCTTGATGGTCTCGCTGAAGTCGGCCTTGGCCACGTGCTGCAGCACGCCGACGGCCTCACTGAGCGGCCGGGTGATGAGACGCGCGATGGTCCACACCAGGAGGATCGTCAGTGCCATGCAGACGGCGATGATGCCGACCAGTGTGTTGCGGGTGGAGCTGTAAGTGGACTCGATGTCGGCGGCCGCCTGCAGCAGCCGCTGCATCTTGTCCTTCTCGATGGCGTCCATCATGGCGTCGATCTCGTCGGCGCCGGCCCGCAGCGTCTTCAGCATCTCCTTGGCCTCGTCGGTCTTGCCGCCGACCGTCAGCTCGAAGGCGACGTCCTGCCCGTCGGAGACCTCCTGATACTTGTCCCTGGCCTCGGCCGCCTGCCGACGGACCTCGTCGGACACGATCGTCTTGTCGAAGGCTGCCATGGCCGCCGTGAAGTCCTTGCGGAACTGACGCGCGTCGCTCCACCGCTTCTGCTTGTCGGCGACCGCATCGTCGATGATGGCGTTGCGCAGGGCGCGCGAGCCCTTGACCAGCAGGACGTTGGCTTCCTTGATGTGCGCGATGCCGAGGGCATGCTGCTCGTACATCACCGTGTTGAGGTCCTTCACCGTCGAGAGGCTGCGGAGGGCCATGACGCCGACCACCAGGGTGAGGACGAAACTGATGCCGAAGCCCAACGTCAGCTTCATGGCCATCTTCTGGTGCTTGAACCACTGCATGATGTGCTCCTTCCGAGCCGTCGCCCTTCGATGGGGCAGGCGGGCGAGCGGCGCTACGCCGCGGTGTCGGCTACCCGGCGTCCCTGGCCGGCCAACCGCAACAACCCGGGCACGTCGAGAATCAGGGCCACGCTGCCATCACCCATGATGGTGGCGCCCATGACTCCGTCGGTCCGGCGGTAGTGGGTATCCAGACTCTTGATGACGACCTGCTGCTGGCCGAGGAGTTCCTCGCCGAGCAGGGCCGCACGCTGTCCGTCGTGCTCGACGAGCACGACGATCCCGGTGCAGGGATCGGTGCGGTCGGTCGTGACGCCGAAGAGTCGGTGCAGCCGCACCAGCGGCACCGCCTCGCCCCGCACCAGCACCACTTCGCCGCGTCCCACGATGACCTGGACGTCCTGGCGGCGGGGCCGGAGGGATTCGACAATCGAGGTGATCGGCAGGACGTACTGGCCGCCACCCACCGTCAGTGACTGCCCGTCGAGGATGGCCAGTGTCAGCGGCAGCGTGATGCGACACAGCGACCCCTGGCCGGGGCGGCTCTCCATGGCCACCGATCCGTTGAGCGACTCGACGTTGCGTCGCACGACGTCCATGCCGACGCCACGTCCCGACAGGCTGCTGACCTGCGCCGCGGTGGAGAAACCCGGCGCGAAGATGAGGGCGTTGACCTGGTCCTCGCTCAGGGTCTCGTGCTCGGAGACCAGTCCCTGCGCGATCGCCTTCTCGAGAATCCTCGCCGTGTCGAGCCCCTTGCCGTCGTCGGCCACCTCGATGACGACGTTGCCGCCGCGGGTGAAGGCGCTCAGGCGGATGGTGCCCTGTGCGGGCTTGCCCGCGGCGACGCGATCGGCCGGCAGCTCGATGCCGTGGTCGGCGGCGTTGCGGACCATGTGCGTCAGCGGGTCGCCGATCTGCTCGACGACGCCCTTGTCGAGCTCGGTCTCCTCGCCCTCGAAGACGACCTGGATGTCCTTGCCGAGGGCGCCGGCCATGTCGTGCACGACGCGCGGGAAGCGGGCGAAGACGCCGCCGACCGGCATCATCCGGATGCCCATGATGCGTTCCTGCAACTCGCGGGTGTTGCGGGCGAGCACGCCGACGGCGTCGCGCAGGAGCAGCAGCTTCTCCTCGGTGAAGGTGTCGATCAGCGTGGCCACCATCGACTGCGAGATGACGACTTCGCCGACGAGGTCGATGAGGCGGTCCACCTTCTCGGTGGCGACGCGAATGGAGGCGTTCTCGGCGCCAGGCCGGCGGTCGGCCAGCACCCGGCGTTGTCCGAGGCGACGTTCCTCGACGGGATGGTCGACCGGGGTGGGGGCGGCGCCGGCCGCGGCCGCTGGCTGGGCCGCCGTCGATGCGACGGCGAGCGAGGTCGCCGTGGTCTCGATGGCCGAGATCTCCAGCACCGCATCGTCTTCGGCGAAGAGGAAGACGTCGCGGATGGCCGCTTCGCCAGCGCTCGTCTCGACCTCGAAGGTCCATCCGAGATAGCAGGTCTCCGGGTCGAACGTCGTCGCCTCGGGCAGCGCGTCCTGGTGCAGGGCGACGTGGCAGACGTGCGCCACTTCGGCGAGGTCGCGGAACAGCACGAGCGGGTCCAGCCCCTGGCGGAAGAGGTCCGGGCTGGGGACGAAGTGCACGCGCCAGCGCGGGCAGCCGTCGCCAGGCGTGGACGCGGAGGGGGCGGACGCCGGCGGCATCGCCAGGACCGTGGCCGTCGCGTCCGCGGTGGCTTCGGCCGGGGTGGCGCCCGACAGCACCTCGCCGAGGGCCTGGAGCACGGCCTCGCGCTCGCCGGGTTCCGGCACGCCGGTGCGTGCCGAGGCAAGCAGTCCGCGCAGCACGTCGTTGGACTGGAGCAGGAGGTCGACGAGGTCGCGCGAGCAGGCGATCTGCCCTTCGCGCAACCGATCCAGCACGCTTTCGAGCGCGTGGGTGAACTCGCCGATGGCCGTCAGCGCGAAGATGCCGCTGCCGCCCTTGATGGAGTGCGCCGCGCGGAAGATCGCGTCGAGCACTTCACGGTCGCCGCCGCGCTCCTCGAGACTGAGGAGCGAGGACTCGATCGTGGCCACGTGATCGGTGGCCTCCTCGAAGTAGGTGTCCTTGAAGCGCGAGAGATCGATCTGCATGACGGAGCCCCTTCAGGGCACGAGCTTGCCGACGACGGCGAGGAGCTTCTCGGGGTTGAACGGCTTGACGATCCAGCCCGTGGCGCCCGCCGCCTTGCCCTCGGCCTTCTTGCTGTCCTGCGATTCGGTCGTCAGCATGAGGACCGGCGTGAACTTCGCGTTGGGCCTGGTGCGGAGCTCGCGGATGAACGTGATGCCGTCCATCTCCGGCATGTTGAGATCGGTGATGACGATGTCGACCTTCGCGCCGCCGAGCGTGGTCAGCGCTTCCTTGCCGTTGCCTCCCTCGAGGACGGCGAAGCCGCTCTGCTGGAGGGTGAACGACACCATCTGGCGCATCGACACCGAGTCGTCCACGATGAGTGCGGTCTTGGCCACGGTTCCTTACCCTTCCTGACCGGCGCGCCCCGCCGGCGTCGTCGCCGCGACAGCGGCGTCATCGGTGATACCCAGCAGTGCACGCGCCTCGGAGGACATCGGCACGCCGGTGACGTGAAACGTGTGTCCGGCGCCGGCCGCCGTCCGCTGCGCCTGCAGCAGCAGCTGGATGCCGGCGGTGTCGACCCGCGTGATGCCGCCGAGGTCGGCCTGCGTCTCGGAGGCATCCTGCAACCGTGGCCGGAGCGTCTGCCACTGCTCGGAGACGGTGTCGATGGTGAGCGTGCCGGTCGGCGCCCACGTGGACCGGGCCGTCACCGCGCTCGCCTTCCTGCTGGTGCGGGGCATGTCGTGTCTCCGGTCAGAACAGCTCGACGTCACCGGAACTCGGTGCGTCGTCGCGGCGCTCTTCCCACATCGTGTAGGTGTCGTGCAGCTTCTGCTCGACCAGGTGCTGCCGTTCGTCGGCGCTGCTGTCGTCGAGCGCGGGCAGCGCCTGGCCGAGGGCGTCACGCATCTGGCCGAGCGCGTGCGTGACGTGCCCGATGCGCTGGTGGACGCGATCCTGGAACTGCAGGCCGATGACGGCGGCCGAGATCTCCTCGGCGAGCGAGCGGCTCAGCACGGCGCCCTCGCGGACGTGTGCCTGCAGGTTGTGGTGATTCGTGGAGAGCGCGGCAGACGTGTCGGCCACCTGGGCCCTTGACGCCTCGATGCTGGCGAGATCGTCGTGCGCGCCGTTGCGGAGGAGTGTGGCCAGCTCCGACGTCTCGGTCGTCATGTGCTCGACGCCGTCGCGAATCTCCTCGGCGATGATGCGCGACTCCTTGCCGGCCCGCTGCATCTCGTCGGCCACCACCGCGAAGCCGGAGCCGCGTTCGCCGGAACGGACCGCCTCGATCTTGGCGTTGATGGCGAGCAACCGCAGCGCGGTGGCCAGTTCCTCGATCTGGTCGATCTTGGTGAATACCGTTGCGAGGGTCTTCTCGAGATGCTCGAGGCGCGCCATCGCCTGCAGCGAGCGGTCGGCCGTGCGGGTGAGCCGACGGTCCATCGCCCGCATCGTGTCCTGCATGCGATCGAGCAGCGTGCCGAAGCTGTCGTGCCCGTGACCGGCCTCCATCAGCGCCGTCGTCGCGTCGACGCCGCGGTGGGCCTTGTCGGCGATGCTCTGGAAGTGCGCGCAGACGTCGACGACCGCCGTCTCGACCTGGCGTGACGTCTCCTCGAGCTGCTCGTTCAGCCTGGGGAGGATGGCGAGATGGGCGGCAACTTCGACGACGAGCGGTGAGGTGGCCACGGACGTGAGTGCTCCGAACAGTGCGCCCCGGAAGAGGGGCCAGGTCGTGGGCGCCACAACAGCACCCGGGCGACGCGACACTGCAGTCATCGGCGGCGACGCGCGGCGCTTGACGGGGAAAGAGTTCACGTAGCGTGAGGTACTTTTCCCTGACGCGATCGCATCTCGCTGGAGGCACTCCGAGCGCCTCCGCCCCCTGCACATCGATAGGTGTGGGGCCGGCCGCACGCGAGCCGAGTGACGTTCGCCACGATGGCGTGCGGCGGTGGGCGGTAGTCGAAACGGAGGGGTGCCGATGACGGGAAGACGTGGGCGCAAACGTCATCCGTCGCCCATAGACACATACCAAAGTGAGTGGCGCGGCGGGGGCGCGCACCGGCGGCCGCATCACGCTCCGGCGCCAGGAGGAACCCCTCACACGAGGCCGACGTGTGCCGCGGCGAGAACCCGGTCGTGCCCTGGCCTGCGTGGCGGGTGCCGGCATGTGCGGACTAATCCCCAGCGACCACGGTGGCCGCGCGGACCACGCGCATCCACGGGACCTGTCGTTCGTTGGTATGGCCGTCCCGGGGTCGCCGGCGGCTCGCGCTCGACGCTGGCAGGCCGGAAGAGAGGAAGAGAGAGGGTGGCGGAACGGACGTCGGGGGGCCAGATGGGAGGCCTGGCACCGCTCAGTCAGTCGCGCCAGGGGCGGGACGACGGCCGTCGATCCTGCCCCCGACGGCGGGCCGAATAGGAAGGCGCGCGTTGACATTTCGTGCGCGGCTTCCGTACTGTGTGGAGGTGACCGCGCAAGCCCAGACCGACGTCTTTCGCGCGATTGCTGATCCGACGCGTCGGGCCCTGCTCGACCTGCTCCGAACCGGCGACCGCACCGTCAATGAACTGGCCGAGCCGTTCGACATGAGCCGGCCGGCCATCTCGCAGCATCTCCGGCTGCTGCTCGAGGCCAGGCTCGTCGCCGTGCGCAAGGAAGGCCGGCAACGTCGGTACCGCCTCAACGGCGCAGCCATCGCCCGCGTCGCACGCTGGGCCGGCAAGTTCGACGACGCCGCCACGAAGGCGAAGAAGAAGCGCTGACCCCCGGCGTGGCCGGCCCCTGCCAGCCCGCGTTCACGCCAGCAGGGCGGCCAGGCGGGTGCGGTCACGCACCGCGGCGGCCAGCATCCTCTCGGTCTTCTCCACCGGTGTCCGGCCCCCTGGCTCGTACTCGATGTGCAGGGACATCGGGCCGCTGAACCTCGCGGCACGCAGTTCCGCGCCGAACGCCTTCCAGTCGACCATCCCGTCGCCCACCGGGCAGTCCACGACCCGCCAACGCCCGTTGGCGCCCTTCTCCCAGTAGAAGTCCTTGATGGCCAGCATCCGCAGATGTGGCGCCGCCATCTGGACGGCCGCGCGCCAGCCACCGAGGCCGCCCTCGACGGTGGCGTGCCGGATGTCGAAGTAGATGCCCGTCGCCTGCGACGGCTGTCCTTCGATCATCTGCAGGGCATCCCACACCGGGGCACCGACGTAGTCGCCCGAGTGGTTGTGATACGCGAACATGACGCCCGCCTCGCCGGCCAGCCGTACCAGCGCGTGGAAGGCCGTGGTCGCCTCGGCGAGCTCGCGCCGCGCATCGGCGAAGGCATACCGGTAGTACCCGGCCTTCAGTCGCGGGACGCCCACCGCGCGGGCCGCCTCGAACGTGGCGCGAGCCGCCGGATCTCCAGGCCTGGTCAGACCGGTGGTCAGCATCGCGACGGTGCTGCCCGCATCGCGAATGGCGGCCACGGCCCGCGGCAGGTCGTCGGTGACCCGGGCCGGCAGCACATGGCCACCGGGACGCACGGTCAGGTCGACGCCGTCGAAGCCCGCCGTCCGCACCGCCGTCCCGAGGTCACCCCACCCGAGCTCGGCAAGGTGCTTGGAGAACATGACGACGGGCGATCCGGGTCCAGCCAGCGCCACCGTGCCCACGACCTGGGCGGGCCCCGTGGTCGACGGCGCCGACGCCTCGTCGGCCAGCACGGACGGGACGAGGCTCGAGGCCATGGCCGCGCCGAGGAACGCGCGCCGCGACGGCTGGTGGGAGGCCTGGCGTGGGCGTGGCTGTCGGGGCATCGACGTCTCCTTCATCGGACGAGGTGCAGGTCGTCCTGGCGCGCAAGAATCCAGCGCCAGCCGTCGGTGGTCAGCACGGCGTCTTCCTCGAGGGCGAAACGCACGGCCTGGCCGCCCCACTCCGGAACGGCGTGGAAGACACTCAGCTCGATGGAGTGCCAGGAGTCCGGCTGGAAGCGGTAGTCGCCCGAACCCGGCAGGCCGTCCTGGTAGTCGGTCATGCCGATGTGCACGCCGGCGCCGTGGCCGTGGAAGCCGATGGGATGGCAATAGATGATCGGCGTCAGCTGCTCGGCCTTGCCCTGGGCGAGCGAGGCGGCGAGGGCCGCGTTGCCCGTCGCGCCGACCGTCGCGTGCGAGAACACGATGTCCTGCAGGCGGCCGCCGCGTCGCTGCCCTTCGCGCAGGCCGGCCGGCGCTTCGGTCTCGCCGTCCTTCAACACGTAGGCATTGTGTTGCGTGTCGGTCGAGAAGCCGAGATAGACGAGGCCGAAGTCGCAGTGCAGGAGGTCGCCGCGCTGGATGACGCGACTGTCCGACGGACGCCCGCCCTGACGCTGGATGTCGACCGTCGGCTGGAACCACTGCGACAACCCGAGGTCAGCGACCCGCTGCCGCATCCACCACGCCACATCGTCTGCCGTCGTCTTGCCGGGCGTGATCACTGCCGACGAGAACGCCTCGCGGATGATCGCGTGGGCGATGGCCATGGCCTCGCGATACGCTGCGGTCTCCTCGGGAAGCTTCTTCTCCAGCCAGTCGACGGCAAGCGGCTCGGCCGACCGCAGCCGGCCGGCGTGGGCGGGGCCGAGGGCCTGCACCAGCGCCTCGTGTTCGGTGTGCGACAGGCCGTCGGCATGCGCGAACGTGCGCGAAGTGTTGATGGCGACGACTCTCGGCTGACGCTCGTCGATCAGGGCGCGCAGGCCGGCCCACTGGCCGTCGTTGTGCGTCGGCACCACCGTGTACAGCTTCTCGTAGTCGAAGCGGCCGATCGACAGCCGCTCCACGCCGCGATCCGGCCCGCGGTCGTGGAAGACGAGGATCGTGCGCCGTCGCGACGCATACGTGGTGAACGGCGCCATCGACCGGAACACCGGGTCGTCGTTGTACTCGCGCGTGACGATGACCCACATGTCGATGCCATGCCGCCGCATCAGCGCGGGCAGGATCCGATCGAAGCGCTGCACCAGGAAGCCGCGCATGACGTCGGCCTGCTCACGATGCGACTTGACCGGCGGGATCTGCGCCTGCACCGGCGTAGACACGATCGACAGCAGGACGAGGAGCAGCAGGCTACGCATGGGCACCAGGGATTCGGAACGGGGAACCGGGAACCGGGAACCGGGAAACGGGCACCGGGCATCGGCCATCGGGAATCGGCCATCCTGGCCGAGCGTGGGGACCGGGTTGGGATGGGTAGGGCCCGTTCTCCGAACGGGCCGTCACCGTCAGCGGCAGGTGGATGGGAGGGCCGGCTCGCCGAGCCGGCCGAACACCGCCAAACGTCACCGGGCACGCGCCATGCGGGGCGCGGACAGGCGGAGTTGGGCGACCAGCCCCGCCACCGCCAGCAGCAGCCAGATGATCAGCACCCAACTCTCCCCGGGCGCCGGGCGCAGCGGGTAGGCCTGCCATCCGGACGCCGCGGTGCCCAGACCGGTGACCGACTCCCGATGCCAGAGCCCGAGGGCCCCCATCACGAGCAGCCACGCGCCCCCGAAGGCCGTGCCGACCACGATGACGTAGCGCTGCACCGAGAGCGCGATCAGGGCCCCGGCGATGGTGCAGGCGATGACCAGCATCGCCGGCGGCTCGGAGCCGAACTGGGCCGCCACGGCATGCACGGCCAGCGCCGCGAACGCCGCACCGATGAGGGCCACCCCGATGAAGTACGCCAGCACGAGGGCGACGGCCCCGCCGACGCCACCACCAATCAGCATCAGGAGGTCGCGCGTGGTGTCGGCCGGGCCGATGAGCGACCCGGCGACCAGCACGCCCACGACGAAGCCGTACAGTCCCAGGACGATCCGGAAGGTGCGCTGCCCGAGAAAGCAGGACAGCACGCCGCCAACCAGGAAGAGGACGGCGGCGGGGACATGGAGCGTCTCCGGCAGCATCGGGGCATTATAGTGGAGCCGGTCCGCCAGTCCGCCGGTCCCCCTCCCTGATGCCCGCCCCCGCTCCGCGCCCGCCTGCCGCACGGCGTCTCGGCCATGCTGCGGCCGCCATCGGCGGGCTCGCACTCTTTGCCTATACCCTGCGGAACACGGGCCTCGACACGGTCGCCGTCGGCTTCCGACGCGTCGGGTGGGTCTTCATCGTCATTCTGCTGCTGTCGGGCTTGCGGTTCGCGGTCCGCGCCTGGGCCTGGGTGTTGTGCACGGAACCGCCCCACGGGCTGAGGCTCCGCGACACGTTCCCCGCACTCATCAGCGGGGATGCGCTCGGCAACCTGACGCCGCTGGGCCTGTTCGTCAGCGAACCCACCAAGGCCGCGTTCGTGCGCGACCGCGTCTCGCTGATGCAGGCCCTGATGGGCATCGCCGTCGAGAACCTGTTCTACACGCTCACCGTGGCAGCCGTCATCGCCGGGGGCACCGTGGCGCTGCTCGCCGCGTTCGACGTGCCGACGACGCTGCGGGCGATGAGCCTGCTGGCGCTGGCCGGCATGCTGGCGTTCCTGGTGGTCGCCCTCGCCCTGGTCATCGGCCGCCTCCGCCCCTTGAGCTGGGGGCTCGCCCTGCTGGACCGCTGGACGCTCGCTCCGGCAGCGCTGCTGCACCGCGCCGAGAAACTGCAGACCCTCGAGGATCGCGTCTACACCTTCGCGCGCCGGCATCCCTCACGGCCGCTGCCGGTGCTGCTGCTCGAACTCGGCTATCACGTGCTCGGCGTCGCCGAGACGTGGGTCACCGTGGCGCTGCTGCTGCCGGCGGGCACCGGGCCGACACTGCTCGGCGCCTTCCTGCTCGAGTCGATCAACCGCTTCATCAACGTCGCCTTCAAGTTCGTGCCGATGCGCCTCGGCGTGGACGAGGCCGGCAGCGGCATCCTCACGCAGGTGCTCTACGGCTCCTCGGCGCTCGGCGTCACGCTCGCCGTGGTGCGCAAGGCGCGCATGCTCGTGTGGACGGGCATCGGTGTCGTCTTCCTCGGGCTGCGCGGCCTCGCGCGGCCGGACACGCGCGACGTCTAGCGACCTCGAGCGATGGCCACGGCCGCCGCGGTGTGCGGCGCCAGGTCCGGCGCGGCCGCGAGCGTGGCGCGCAGGCGCTCCAGGTCCGCAGGCTCGTCCACATCGTCGAGGATCGGCAGGAAGGTGACGCGGCGCTCCTCGAACTCGCAGCGGCGCAGTGTGTCCATCAGCGCGTACTTCGTGCTCCACCGGACGCCCGTGAACAGGTCCGGCACCTGTGGTGCGTGCAGCCCGAGCAGGTAGTAGCCGCCGTCGCTGGCCGGTCCGAGCACGACGTGCCGCGGGTCGGCGGCCAGCGCGGCGAAGGCCTCGTCGAGGATGGCGGTGGTCAGCAGCGGCAGGTCCGAGCCCACGACCAGCACCTGGCGGGCGCCGCGCCGGAAGAGGTCCGCGAACACGCCACGCATGCGGTCGCCCAACGACTCGCCCTGTTGCGTCAGGACGTGCCCGGGCGCCACGCCGACGTCGGCCAGCGCGTCTGGCGACCCGCCCGGCGTCACTGCGACGCGAACGATGGCGCCAGACACGGCGCGCGCGCGCGTCAGCACATCGGCCAGCATCGCGCGCTGCAGCGCCTCGCGGTCTGCGGCGTCCGGCAGCGCTGGCGCCAGCCGCGTCTTGGGGCCGGCGACGACCGGCACCGACACCGTGCCCGAGCCATCGAGCGTGGCGTCGACCGGGGCCTGCGGCGCCCTGGTCATCACCGCCACGACCTTCACATCTCTCTCCGCCCCTCGAGCGCCCGCGTCATCGTGACCTCGTCGGCGTACTCGAGGTCGCTGCCCATCGGCACCCCCATGCCGATGCGCGTCACGCGCACCCCCAGCGGCTTCAGCAGCTTGGACAGGTAGAGCGCCGTGGCTTCGCCCTCGACGGTCGGGTTGGTCGCGATGATGACCTCCTCGACCTCCCCCGAGGCGACACGGGCGAGCAGGGGCTTGATGCGCAGGGCGTCGGGGCCGATGCCCTGCAACGGCGACAGCGTGCCCATCAGCACGTGGTAGCGGCCGCGGAAGTCACGCGTCTTCTCGATCGCCACCACGTTCACCGGTTCCTCGACGACGCAGATGATGCGGGGGTTGCGGTCGGGACTGGTGCAGTAGACGCAGGGATCCGCGTCGGTGATGTTGGCGCAGATGGAACAGTGCTGGACCTGGCTCTTGACGTCGCGCAAGGCGTCGGCCAGCCGCTCGGCGTCCTCGCGCGGCGCCTTGAGCACGTGGAAGGCCAGCCGCTGGGCGCTCTTGGCGCCGATCCCCGGCCACTTCTGGAGCTGCTCGATGAGCCGCAGGAGCGGCTCCGGATAAGGTGAGGCCAATTACATTCCCGGCAGCTTCAGCCCGCCGAGCATGCCGCTCATCGTGCTGTTCATCTTCTCGTCGGCCTGTCGCTGCGCGTCCTGGATGGCGGCGAGAATCGCATCCTGCAGCATCTCGACGTCGTCCTTGTTGACGGCCTCGGGATCGAGCGTGATGGCCAGCAGCTGCTTCGAGCCGTTCACCTTCACGCTGACCGCGCCACCGCCGGCCGAGGCCTCGATGACCGTCTCGGCCATCTGCTTCTGCATGCGGTCCTGCATCTGCTGCGCCTGCTGCATCATCTTCTGGATGTTCATGCGATCTCCCGTCGGGGTCGGTGGGTAGGGCCCGCTCTCCGAGCGGGCCGTCGCCGAGGTGCCGTCGCGGCTGACGGCCGGTTCGGAGAACCGGCCCTACCCTTTCCATGGTCTACGTCGAGCGTCACGCGCTACTGGATCTCTTCCGCGTCGCGGATCTCGGCGGCGAAGACATCGAGCATGGCCTGCACGGCCTCGCTCTTCAAGGCCTGTTCCTTGAGTCGCGCCTTGTCGGTCTCGACCGGGTCCACCTGGCCCTCCGTGGCCTGCGCCACCACACGAATCTCGAGCAGCAGCTTGCGGCCGAGCACCTGCTGCGCCGTCTCCTCGATCCAGGATCGCCGTCCCTCGCATCGCGTCTGCTCGAAGTTGCCGCCGACGGTGAGCACGAGCTTGGTGCCCTCGATGACGAAGGTCGCGCGCGCCAGCGCCGTCCCGAAGAAGGTGCGATTGCTCTTGCGGAGCGCCTCGACCAGCTGCGTGATCTCGTCGCCGGGTCCGAGGGGCACGACCGGAGCGACCGCCGCGACGACAGGTGCCGGCGGGGCAGCGACGCGCGGTG
>NZ_JALHPM010000162.1:0-14798 GCF_022842525.1 Luteitalea sp. | reverse complement strand
CGCACGCGATCGATGTCGCCAAGCAGGCGGGTCCGAACGTTCTGACTGCCGACGGACACGGCAGGCTCGACGTCCTGGGCGGCGAACGGGCTCATGCCGGGGACGAGCCGCATGACCGTTGCCACCGCCATCGCCTCGGAGGCAACCGGCAGCGCTGCGATCGCGGACCGGACGCGATCCAGGGCGGCGAGGTGGTCACCGGTCGTCCTCGCAGCACGCAGTATCGGGATGACGCGACCCAGGGCCGAAAGTCGCCCGCGGTGCAGGGCGAGCAGAGGCGCCACTCGCGAGGTGTCGCCGCCGAGGCGGCCGTCTGCCCAAATGGCTCCAGCAATCAGCACATCATCCACCGGCGTTCCTGTCGCGAATCCACGCCCCGTCTCCAGGGAACTGCCAATGGGGATGCGGAATGTGACGGTGCCGCCAGGTTCGGCCACCGGCACAGCTGAGGGGTCACCGTGCTGTCCGGAGACTGCAGCGCGAGCGTTCGCGTATGTGGTGTACGCAACGGTGACGAGTGCCGCGTCCGATCGATTGCGCACCGTGACGAGATACCCAGGCTTTGGTTCGATGACGGGTTCGACAGTCTCTACCTCCAGACCGTCGACGTGGCTTCGAGCGCGCGGCACGTGCAGTGCCGGCACGGCGAACCACGTGGCCGAGAGCGTCACTGGCATCACCCCAACGTGTCGTAGAGCGTCCACTTGCACCAGGGCGCCGACACCGACGACGGTCTCCGCAACGGGTTCGAGCACTTCGCGGAACTTCCCGCGCAGCACGGAGACTGTTACCCTCAGCCCCTCACCGTCCGCCCTGGCGGCAAGGTTCAGGGCGGTGACCGGAAGGACTCCCTCGGGATCTTGCCAGCCGGGGACCCTCGGGAACATCGGTGTCCACGCACGGAACCCCGTCGGAGACACCAAGGATTCGGTGACGCGACCATCGGCGTACGTCGTGACGAGCGCGAGTGGGCGGCCTTCAGGCTGCGCGGCCGCGTCGGCGTGACGGACGCCGACGGACGAGACGTCGAAGCCGGTCACGTCCCATCCAGCGCGCGCGAGATGGAGCGCGTTCCGTCCCATGCCCATGCCCACGTCGAGGGCGCGGCCAGCCCTGACACCGCGCGCCGCCTCGACGAGCAGCTGGTTCGGCTGCGTGTTGAACTCCGGCGCCTTCGCGTAGACGGCGTCGTAGAGTTCGGCCCCGTCGTAGGCGGTGATGAGGCGGATGGCGCGGTCGGCCGCAGCGGGGGAGCGTCCTTCGCGGACCAGCGTGGCCCGGTACTGCTCCAGAGCGGCTGACCACTCGGCGTTGGGGGCTGCTGTCTTCTGCCATGCCTTGAACGCCGCCAGCAGGGCCGGGCCTTCCGCCGTCTGTGCGACGGCCAGGGCGAGCTGGCTGCACAAGAGCGCCGCGACGACCAGCGCGCTCATGCGTCGTGTCCGGCGGCGAGGAGCGTCCATAGTCCGTCAGGGTAGCGGGAGGCGCCCAGCCGAGCAAGCTGCCGACGGCGTGCTACATTTCGCTCCGTCCGCCCCGCGCTGGTGGCGTGGAGAGAGGGGAAGATGACGAAGCGACTGTGCGCCGTGCAGCAGCTCGTACTTGCCGTCGGACTGGCTGGAGGAGTGGCGCCTGCACTGTTCGCCCAGACGGGCCGCATGCCTGCCTATGTCGTGCCGTCCTATGAGGATTTCAGGATCACGACGCGGATGTCGCATGGTGATGGTCCGTCCCACACCACGACCACCACGTTGTACCTGCGCGGCGCGCGTGAGCGCCGCGAGAGCGCTGTCGAGCAGACAGGCGAGTCGGCGACACCCCTTCTCGCGTCCATTCTGCAATGCGACCAGCGACGCGCCATCCACCTGAACCTCAGCGACCAGCTGTTCTCAGAGGTGACGTTCGTCGAATGGTCGAACTCCTTCGCGGGTGTCTCGACGCGGCCGGAGGCTCAGGGCCCCGTGGTCACCACGATCGAGGACGCCGTCGATACCGGCGAGCGACGCCGCCTTGGTCGCCATGTCGCGCGGCGTGTGAAGACCACGACGGTGGTGTCACCGGCCCCTGGCGCCAATACACCCGCGAGTCGCCGTGAAACCGAAGGCTGGTACATCGACCTGCCGGGTCTCGGTTGTGTCGCCTCGGAGATGAAGTCATCGTTGAGGCTCTCGGCTGAGAATCCGAATGGTCCGAGGGACCGCCATCGATACCAGACGAAGGGCACGGCACGGCGAGGCTACGCGATTGAAGAGACGACCCGTCACACCGAAGCGCGCATGACCTACACGACGACCGTGACGCTCGTTGACTGGTCGGACGCGCCGCTGGATCCGTTACTGTTCGAGCTCCCCGCACACTTCCGGCCGGCCCTTCCGATGCCGGGAGGCGGGGTCGATCTCACGAAGCCAGACAGCGTGGCCAATCGACTGCAGACGTACTGGGACGTCATCACGGCGGTGGTCTCACGCGTCGTGCCGTGGTCGCGAGACCGCCTCCGATAAGTGGATGCCAGCGGCGACAATGCATGCCGGCGCTTCACACGTCGCGACTATTCAGAGAACACGATCCAGTGGCCAGAGTCGTTGCGCCGTTATCATCGTGAACGTGGGTACGCTGATCTTCGACCTCGACGGAACGCTGAGCGATCCCGCCGTCGGCATCGGGCGGTCGCTGAACTATGCGCTGGAAGCCCTCGGGTATCGCTGCATCACAGCGGATGAGGTGTTCACGTTCGTGGGTCCGCCCCTGGACTGGGCGTTTCGGCGGATCGTTCCTGATGCGTCAGACGAGACGGTGCGAGCACTCGTCGCGAAGTATCGAGAGCGGTACGAGGATGTGGGCAACAGAAGGAAGGGCCATCTCGACACGTCGACCGTCTTACAGTCGCCGGGGCAGGCACGGGGAGGGAACGAATGAAGCAACAGCACTGGTGCGCCAGAGTCGTCGCAGTGATCCTGGCCATGGCCGTCGTCCCTGTGCCGGCACAAACACCACCGCAGGCGCGCCCGCCGCAGAGGTTCGCGGCCTATCTGAAAGGACAGTACGCGACACTCAAGCGCAACATCACGGGGGCAGCCGAGAAGATGCCGGCCGAACACTTCTCGTTCAAGCCGGTGCCTGAAGTGATGAGCTACGCTGAGTTGCTCACCCACGTGATCGAAACGCAGTACATCTACTGCAGCACCGTCAGGGGGACTACCGACCCGGCAGCCAGCCTGAACTTCAAGGTGACCGACGAAGCCGCCGTTGGGGCGCTGGTGAGAGACGCGTTCGCCTATTGCGACGAGGTGTTTGCCGCGGTCACCGACGAGAACGCGCTTGAGATGTTGAGCCGAGGTTCCGGCCCCGACCAGCGGCAGATGGCACGGGCGATCCAGCTGACGCAGGCGATCGTGCATGGCAACGAGCACTACGGCAACTTGGTCACTTACATGCGCATGAAGGGGATCGTTCCCCCCTCGTCTGCGCCTCAACGATAGCGGTATGGCCGCTCGATGAGTGCTGACCAGAGCCGGGCGGTTCTGCGCGCCCAGCACTGACCACTTGCCCTGAGTCTCGGGGCGCCGACAGATCCCTACCGACGATCACGGAATCACGGAAGGATGCTACAGAGCATGCCGCATTCCGTATATACTGAATTGTGTTCGAGTGGGACGAGCGGAAGGCCGCGGCCAACGCGGCGAAACACGGCGTCACGTTCGACGACGCCGTGACGGTATTCGTCGACGCGAACGCACTGGATGGCCCCGACCTCGCGCACTCCGCGGCGGAGCCGCGCTACCTGCGTCTGGGCGCGGCCGCCGACGGGCGCGTGCTCATGGTGGCCTACACGATCTGGAGACGAGCCAATGTCGAAACAGTCCGCCTCATCAGCGCGCGGTGTGCGAGTCGGCGGGAGCGCGCGGCGTACCGCGCGCAGCATTGACTTCAGCGACATCCCCGAGGTGTCGGCGACCCAACTGGGGGCCATGCGCCGGGTGGGCCGACCGCCTCTTGGGGAGACGGCCCGCCAGCTGATCGCGATTCGGCTCGACGCCAAGGTCCTGGCGCGGTTCCGTAAAGAGGCGCGGCGCCGGGGTGTCGGCTACCAGACGCTCATCAACGAGGTGCTGGCCGAGCACGTCCGCAAGGACGTCGCGTAGTGGACACGCCGAACCAGGTGGCTCACAGGACCGTAAGGTTCGTGCTCGTACCGGCGTTCAACCGACGGGGCGACGTGATGACGCTGTCCCTGTTTCGTAACTGATACTCAGGTTTCTAGAGGTTCTGGCGGATTCTGGCGGTACCGATCCGGCCTAAATCGTTGAGGGGAGCGGCTACCGCAGGAACGAATCCCACCCTCTCCGCCATCAATAAGTCATTTCAGGTAAACAACTGGCAGTCTGTCAATGGCTGAGCTGTGCCTGTTTTGTACCTGAAGTCGCCACATGAGTGGATGTTCCAACCACGACTTGAGTTGCGGCCCATGGCGCACCCGAGCGGGCACGGCGGCGCTCGGGGGCACGCCCTGCCAAGGGGGCATCGACACTCGCCACTACGCCGTCAATCGGGAGTTGAGCGAAGCGCCATCGCTATTTTGCGAACAGCAGTGCTGAATCGCCGCCGAGAAGCGCGAAGTACGCAAAGGCCAGGTCGCCGGCGAAGTGCAGCGCCATCCCGGGGAGTATCGAGCCTGATTTCAGCGCCAAGTAGCCGTAAACGACTGACACCAGGAAGAAGCCCGGCGCGACGGCGATCAGGTAGGCAAAGCCGTGGGTGGCGTGCGCGAGGGTGAAGAGCGCGCTCGTCACGAGAATCGCGAACGTAGGGCCTACGCGCTCCAGATGGCTCTGCATGTAGCCGCGAAAGGCCATCTCTTCGACGACGCCTGCGACGATTGGGCCCATCAGCAAGACAGAGAAGCGAATGGCGGTCGTCGGATAGGCGCTGATGTCGACCGTCGGTCCGCGCATTCCCATCAGTACCCAGATCCCCGTGAGCCCGATCATCGCGCCGACGAGGCCCAGGACTGCGGTCAGGTTGTCTCCAGACCATGCACCGGGCTCCGGTCGCCAGAGGCGCAGGTGAAAGCGTCGAAACTCTGACGTGGATCGAGGCCCGCTGCGGCCGCTGAGCCACAGAAGCATGATGACCAACCAGCATCCGGTCGCCGCCGCGGCCCACGGCCATTCCGGCTGGACGCGGGCATTGAGTCTGATGAGCGCCACCCACGAATACGTTCCGACGAACGAAATCGCCAGGCCCATCAGGAGGGCCACGGCGACCGTCTTGCCTACCTTGGGGATCGCGGTATTCGGCGTGGCCGCGGCGTCGATCATGATGCGTCCTTTTGCGCGCACGGTGCGCAGTTGTGGGCCCCGCGCTCAACGAGCCCGAACACCCAGCACATGGGGCATCCGCGAAACGCGATGGGCGCGACAAGGATCGCGGGGATCGCGCCGCCGGTCGGCGCCGTCATATGGCGCTCCGCGTCAAGAGTGTTCGCGCGGCGGCACGGGCACGTCGCAGGAGGCTCTTCGTGGCCTCGCCCGAGATGGTCAAGCGCTGGGCGATCTCATTGATCGTCAGCTCTTCGAGGTCGCGCAACATGATGACGTGGCGGTACTTCTCAGGCAGGGCGGCCAGTGCGCGCGCGACGTCGATGCGCAGGTGATCGACGGGCACGTGCGCGAAGCGCGCGGACTCCTCGATCGTCTTCAGCTCCTCGACGCTCCGCATGAACATCAACACCGGTAGGGCACAGAGTCGGCCGACGACCCTCGCGAGCCAGGCGCCGAGCGCGGCGGGGTTCCGAATGTCGCCGACGCGCCGGTAGACGACGAGCAGCGCTTCCTGCACGACGTCCTCAATCGATGACGACGCGTAGCACTGAAACCGCGCGTAGCGGTGAATATCGGGCTGCAGCAGCGACAACAGGCGTTCGAGGGCCGCCCGGTCGCCAGCCTGCGCCGCCCTGAAGAGGTCCTGGTCAACATGTAGCATCAGTCGCTTAGCCTATAGGAGGGGCCGATTCGACGAAACGGGTCGCGGGTCGACAAAAAAAGAGTGCCGGCGCGGCCTTCAGCGTCCGCACCACGGGTCTAGAACCGATAGCCGAGTGTCAGCGCCGCTTCGAACAACGACGAATCCTCGCCACCAGGCCGATGGAAGTTCACGGTGGCGCGACCAATGTAGTTGCGCTTGAACGTTGCCGCGACGCCGGCAATCGCGACCGTATCGCGCTGGAGCGAGACGCGCCTCCCGAGGCGGAACGCACCTGCGACGCGGTCGCAGTTCGCCGTCGCCGCCTCGCAGGTCACGTGCATCGAGTCACGCGACACTCCCACGCCCAGGCCCAGGAATGGCCGCACGATCTCGCGTGGACGAAAGTAGTAGTGGGCGCTTCCGGTGACGAACATCCAGGGCGCCGTCGATCGTTCGACGATATAGTAGGCGACCGCCGGTCGGCAGTCCGGTCGGCCCGGCTCGCAGCCGTTGAAGTACCCGCTCATGCCTTGGCGAGACCCCAGCTGCACCCAGACGACTCTGAGCGTCGTCTCCACGCGCTGCGTCCACGCGACGTTTGCGTAGACGCCAGGGCTTGGGTGCCAGGGGGACCTGACAAGCGCGCCCTCGGAGCCCCGCGCGGCCGTGCCGATCGACCCGCCGATTTCGACGGCCTGGCCCAGGGCTGGCGTGGAGAGCGTAAGCCAAAGACACCAAGCCAGGCCAAGTCGGCGCCAAATGGCTTCGGCCTCCGACAGCGCTTGCGATTCACCGACAACATGGCGCCAACCCATTCCCACACCTCCCAATTGAGGAATGCGCAGACGCGCCGGAATCGGCTCACACATTGAGCCACGTCCAGCCTGGCAGGCGGGCAAGGCTGACCGCGGCGAACGGCGCAGGGGAGAGCCAGCGGGGCAGGGCCGGTCGCGTCGGATCGATGCCAGTCCGCACGTCGGCCGTCTGTCTCGGACGGTAATATCTACGCCGATGGGTGTGCCGGGCAGGAATCCAGGCGAAGAACGTCTCCTGAAACGCACGTGGCTCGATGAACGAGCGCCTGCTCCAGAGCCAGGCTCATGAGCGCCCGACGCTTCAACGCGAAGTTCGGGGCCAATCGGCTCGACGAACTGCCCCGGGGCCCAGGTGTCTACGAGTGGCTCGGGCCCGAGGAGGAGACGCTCTATGTCGGCAAGGCCGCGAACTTGCGCAACCGTCTCCGCCAGTACAGGAACGCGAGCCGGAAGAAGGCCCACCGAAAGATGCGGGAGCTCGTGGCGGCCGCGAGCGGGTTGCGCGTGCGTTCGTGCGAGAGCGATCTCGCGGCGCTGCTGCTCGAGAACCAGTTGATCCAGTCGCTCCGGCCGCCGTTCAACGTGTCGGGTGCGTTCACGATGTTGTACCCGTGCATCGGGCTGCGGGTGCACGAGCGGGCGCTCGATCTGTGTTGCACGACCTCCCCGCATCTGCTGGAGGAGTTCGCGTTCTTCGGCGCCTACCGTTCTCCCCGCGTGACGCGCGCGGCGTTCGGCTCGCTCGTCGAGTTACTCGGGCACCTTGGCCACGTTGAGCCCACACGGCGCCTCAAAGATCTGCCCAGGGTGCCCTTCACCCGCATCGCACGCGTTCGTCAGCTCGATCCGACGTGGCACACGGCGCTGGAGCAGTTCTTCCTGGGCACGTCGCGCGAGTTGCTCACGCTCCTCGTGCTCGCGCTCCTCGAGAAGCCCGGGGCCCGCCGGCATGCTGAACCGGTCCAGGCGGCGCTACAGCTTCTGAAATGCTTCTGGGACGATGAGAGCGAACCGCTCCGCCAGGCATTGGTCACCGCCGGCCGTGGCGGCGATCGATTTCTGTCGCAGACCGAGCGCGACCCGCTGTTCCTCGAAGTGCGCGCGCTGCGGCTGCCGGCCTGACCAACCACCACAACCATGGCACGGCCTCAGCCACCGAGCCGGCTGGGTGCTCCTTGGCGTCAGAGACACCAGCGATGGCAAGTGGGCAGTCGCGCCGCAGTTCGAGATCGAGGTGTGCCCACGGAGACGTGGCCTGCCACAAGGGCCCCTCGGGCAGGGGAGCTGCTGGTGCTGACGGCCGGCACGGACCGTCGACTCGACTTCCCGGGCGTTCCATCAGCACATCAACAGCCGGCAAGGGATCCAGCGTCGGAACTCAACGTGATCCGTCCGATCAGCGCCAGTCATGGCCGAAGCCCCGGTCCCACCGGTGAGGCCGCTTCGACTGGAAGACGACCAAGGCGGCAAAGACGCCCCCGCCGAACCACAGCGAGTAGAAGAGCAGCCCCACAAGCAGAAAGCGCCAGTGTTCGACGTCGGTCTGGACGCCGTGCCGGTTCACGAGCGTGTAGCGCTCACGCGGCAGGAGCAGTCCGCCCTGTGCGATGTCCGGGACGCCGCCACCAGGGGCGAGGACACTCAGCAGGAAGACAGCGGCAAGCAGCGGCGGTACGATCAGAAGCAATCGCTTCAGCGGGAATGGCACCCACCTGCCAGCGAACCACGCCGACCGGCGCTGCGTTGCGGTGAGCAGCCCCACCAGCACCGTCAGGACGAACGCGGCCAACGCCGGGACCATGGCGAACCGTCCGACCAGCAGCACGCCCAGGTAGCTGATGAGGTAGGCGACCAGGACGATACGCCCGACGGTGTGACGGCTGGGGGTGACAGTGGGCACGGTGAGGGCGAAGGGCCGGTCGGCTCGATGAGCGGCACCATTGTAGAGTGTCGGTAAGGTTCGTGTTCCTGCGTCGCCTTGTCCTTCTTCCGCTGCTCTTCTGCACCGCCACGTCCGTCCGTGAGCAAACGATGCAGGCGAACGAGAAGGGGAGCGCCGAGGCGTACGGCCTCGACGTCGTTGTCCACGCGGAGCATCGCTGGCCCGCAGGTGGTCACGGGCGCACCGCTCGTGGCCCTTGCTGCCACGCCGGCGATCGCGAGGTCGAGCCCGGCCTGGCGCAGGTCGACGCCGCCACGCCGCTGTCCCTGGCCGGCGACGACTACAATGGGCCAGCGGCACACGAGCAACAGCCTTGGCATCTGTAGGAAGCGATCGGCGCGGGATCCGGCAGCTGCGTGGCAAGGTCGCCGTCATTACCGGCGCCGCCAGCGGCATCGGCCGAGCCCTGGCCATCGGGCTGAGCACCAGGGGCTGTCACCTGGCACTGGTCGATCTGGATGCGGACGGCTTGGCGCGCCTCCATCGGGAACTCACGGCCGCTGACGGTGCGCTGACGGTGAGCACCCACGTGGCAGATGTCGCCAACGAGGCACGCATGCGCGACCTCGCCGGCGAGGTCATCGCGGCGCACGGCGCTGTCCACGTGCTCGTCAACAACGCCGGCGTGGCCCACGAGGCGGCCTTCCCGCAGACCACGATCGGCAGCTGGCAGCACGTGCTCGGCGTGAACCTGTGGGGCGTCATCTACGGGTGCCATTTCTTCCTGCCGCATCTGGCGAAGGTGGAACGCGCCCACATCGTGAATCTCTCGAGTTTCCTCGGCCTGGTGGCGATGCCCGGGCAATCCGCCTACTGCACGAGCAAGTTCGCCGTGCGCGGCCTGTCGGAGTGTCTCTGGGAGGAACTCCGCACCACCTCAGTCGGCCTCACCCTCGTCCACCCCGGTGCGGTCGCCACCAACATCATGACGCGCGCGCAGGGTGACGACCCGGAGCTGCTGCAGCGTCTCGGCCGCTGGTACGAACGCCACGCAATGCCGCCGGAACGCGCCAGCGCCCGCATCATCCGGGCGATCGAGCGCGGCACGCCGCGCCTCTTGATTGCGCCGGAGGTGGCCTTTGGCGACCGGCTGAAGCGGCTGCTGCCGGTCGTGGGCAACAGAATGGTCAGCGACGCCGTGATCCGAATCCTCGGCGTGGGCGACATGCGCGCGACTCGGGCCGCGCAGTGGCAAGAGACCATGGTCGACAGCGGCTCAGAGCCCAAACCGCCTCGACGCTGATGCCCACCGTCGACATTCTCATCGTCGGCGCCGGTATCAGCGGCATCGGCGCGGGCATCGAGTGCCTGCGTCGCGGCCACCAGTCCTTCCTCGTGCTCGAGGCGGCAAGCGACCTGGGCGGCACCTGGCGCGACAACACCTATCCGGGCGTCGCCGTGGACATCCCATCCGTGTCGTATTGCTTCGCCTTCGAGACCGATTACGCCTGGTCGCGCGAATTCGCGCCAGGCGCCGAGATCCAGCAATACGTCACGCACTGTGCGGACAAGTACGGCGTTACCGCGCACATCCGCTACCGTTCGCGGGTGGTCCGCGCGCAGTTCGATCAGGCCACCGACACCTGGGCCACGCACCTCGACGACGGCACCGTGGTGACGTCGCGGTACCTGATCGCGGCGACCGGGCTGTTCACACACCCGATACGACCCGCGATTGCCGGACTCGATACGTTCGCCGGGCGCGTCATGCACACCTCAGCGTGGGACCACGATCATGACCTGACGAGGGCACGTGTCGCGATCATCGGGACCGGGGCGTCGGCCGTGCAGATCGTGCCCGCGCTCGCGGCACAGGCGGCGCAGCTGTTCGTGTTTCAGCGGACGCCCATCTGGATCAGTCCGCGGTTCGACCGCCCGCTGCACCCGGAGGGGCGGTGGTCACCCAGACGATTCGCGCTCGTGCGCAAAGTCCTACGTGCCACGTCTGAGTTCAGCATCGCCTGCCTGACCTTCTCGATCGCGAACTACCGGACGTTCCCGTTCGTGGTGCATGCGCTGCAGCGCGGCCTCCGCGCTTACATGCGACGCCAGGTCACCGACCCGGCCACGGCGGCACAGCTCGTGCCCGCATATGGACTGGGCTGCAAACGACCGACGACGTCCAACGACTATCTGCCGGCGTTCAATCGCGACAATGTCCAGCTCGTGACACAACCGATCGCGCGGGTCTGCCCTGAAGGCATCGTGACCGTCGACCAGCGGCGGTTCGACGTGGACACGATCGTGCTCGCCACCGGTTTCCAGACCACGGAACCGGGCACCGGCCCTGCGTTCGAGGTGGTGGGTCGCGAGGGGGTGGAGTTGGGACGGTTCTGGGCGGCCAATCGACGCCAGGCGTATGCCGGCGTGTCGGTGCCAGGATTCCCCAACTTCTTTCTGACGGCCGGCCCCTATGCCGGCGGCTTCAACTGGTTCGCGATGCTCGAGGCGAATCTGGCGCACATCTTCGCGTGTATCGACCAGGCACGCGCGCGGGGCGCGACACGTGTCGAGGTCACGGCCGGCGCGCACGACCACTACATGCAGGAGATGTGGCGCCGCGCCGACGGCACGGTGTTCAAGGCCGGCTCATGCGCCACGGCCCATAGCTATTACCTCGACCGTCACGGCGACGCTTCTCTGCCGCTGCCACACACGCCATGGTGGCGCGTGTGGCACCGGCGTTGGCACGGGACGCGCGGCTACCGGTTCCAGCGTCTCGGGCAGGCCGCGTAGTGGCATCGCTGCTGGCACCGCTGCGCCGGTGGGCCGAGCATCAGCCTGACACGTTGATGTATGCCTTCCTCGGCATCGACGGCCACGTCACCGAGTCGTACACCTACGCGCAGTTCTACCAGCGCACCGAGGCGATCGCCGCCCACATGCACCGCGTCGGCCGGCTCGAACCCGGCGCACGGGTGCTGCTCGTGTATCCCCCAGGCGTGGAGATGATCTGCGCCTTCTTCGCCTGTGTACGCCTCGGCCTGATCCCGGTGCCGGCGTATCCGCCGTCCCATGCAGGCTTCGAGGCCGCCAGCGACAAGTTGGATTTCATCGCGCGCGACTGCCAGGCGGCCGCCGTGCTGACCAGCCGGTCGTACTACTGGTCGATGATGCTGACTCGGACTCGGCACACCGTGAAGACGCTGTCGTTCAAACGTGGGCACGCGTCGCAACTCACGTGGATTGTCAGCGCGGACGCCGACCCGGGCGCACGCGTCGATGTCGCCGACACGGACTCGCCCGTGCTGTTCCTGCAGTACACGTCCGGGTCCACCAGCGAGCCGAAGGGTGTGATGGTGACCCACGACAACGTGCTCGCCAATTGCGACGCGGTGCTGGACCACGTGCCCGTCGGGGTGACCTGGCTGCCCCAGTATCACGACATGGGGCTCATCGGGTATTACCTCTTCGTCGCCATCACCGGCGGCACGACGTACGGCATGTCGCCTCTCGACTTCCTGCAACGACCGGCCCTGTGGCTCGAGGCCATCACCGCATACCGGGCCACCGCGTCGTCGGCGCCGAACTTTGCCTACGAGTATTGCCTGCGGCCCGACAAGCTGCCGGCCGAGACACTCGAGCGCCTCGACCTCCGCTCGCTTCGGATCCTGATGAACGCCGCCGAGCCCGTCCGCGCCGAGGTCTGCCGCGACTTCGTCCGCCGGTTCGAGCCGTGCGGCCTCAATCCACGCTGTTTCTCCGCCGCCTACGGTCTTGCCGAGTGCACTCTGGCCGTGTCGACCGACGGACGCTCGATGCGCAGCTTCGACCGTGCCGCCCTGGCGCGGCACATGGTCCGCGAGGTCGACGCCGGCGCCGCCGGTGTCGATGCGACGACGCTCGTGAGTTGCGGCCGGCCGGCGCGGGACACCCACATTGCCATCGTCGATGTCACTGCAGCCCCGCGCGAGGCCGCGCCGGGGACGGTCGGCGAGATCTGGGTCAGGGGGCCTGGCAAGTGCGGCGGCTATTGGCGCCGGCCGGAATCGACCGCGGCCGTGTTCGACGCGCGGCTCGCCGGCGAGCCGCCGGATGCGCCGACGTGGCTCCGAAGCGGCGACCTCGGCTTCATGCTCGACGGCGAACTCTATGTCTGCGGCCGGCAGAAGGACCTGCTGATCGTTCGTGGCCTCAACTACTACCCGCAGGACATCGAGGCCCTGGTGGAAGCGAACCCGGACGTCAGAAAGGGCTGCGTGGCCGCCGTGACCTGGCCACTCGACGGCCGCGACACGCTCGTGGTGGTGGCGGAGCTGAGGCGGCCGGATCGCGTGCCTGACGTGCGCGCGCTGAATCTGCAGCTGGTGCGTGGTCTTGGCATCGGCGCGGCGACGTTCGTCTTCGTCAAGGCGCGCACGATTCCCAAGACGAGTTCGGGAAAGATCGCCCGTCATCTGGTGCGCACGCGGTGGCTCGCGGGGCAACTGCAGGTGGTCCGGCAGATCGACGTGGCCCCGGATGCCGACGATCCGGTCACCGGGCGTTCGCGCGACTGGTGCCGCCCCTTCGGTCTGACCGGCGATGAGACGTGGACGCTGTCTGAAGCAGGGTTCGATTCCGTGAAGCTCGTCGAGTTCGCCCAGGCGCTTCGGGGGCACCTCGAACGGCACGGGGACCATGACCTGGCGCAGGCCGTCGATGTGCGGGTGCTCGAGAAGATCGCGATCGGTGAGCTCTGCGAGCTCGTCGACGAGGTCGTCGCGGCAGCTCCGCACGCCAAGCGGCGACTGACATCGGCGCTGTCCACCCTTGGCCGCCAGCATCGAGCGGCCGAAGCCGAACTGATGCGTCGCGACGCGCGGCTGCGCCTTGACATCGCGGCTCTGCCAGTGCCGCCAACGGTGTCGTCGTCACAGGGGGGCGTGCTGCTCACAGGCGGGACAGGGTTCTTCGGGCCGTTCCTGCTTGCGAGCCTGTTGGCGCAACGACACGAGGACGTCTACGTGCTGGTGCGCGGCCACGCGGGCGATGCGATGCGACGCCTCGGCGCAGGGTTGGCCGCCATCGCGGCCGACGGTCAGTCGTGCCCGAGGGGATGGGAGGATCGCGTGCGCCCGATCGCCGGTGATCTGGCCGCGCCGCAGCTGGGCCTCGGTGCCGAACGCTGGCGCACCCTGGCCAGGAGCGTTCACACCATCTTTCACAACGGCGCCGCGGTCAACTACCTGCACGACTACCAGATGATGCGGGATGCCAACGTCGGGGGCACGAACGAGATCATCCGTCTCGCCCTCAGCGAACGCGCCAAGGTGCTCAACTACATCTCGACGACGTTCGTCTTCGGCTGGTCGGTTCAGGAGACGCTCAGTGAGCGTGACACCAACGCCGGCATGGAGCGTCTCGACTTTGGCTACAGTCAAACCAAGTGGGTGGCCGAGCAGGTGGTGCTCGATGCCATGGGCCGCGGTCTGGCGGCCCGGATCTTCCGCCCGGCGTTGTTGACCCCGTCCATCGACGGCGGCGGCTGCAACTTCGACATCGCCATCAGGTTGCTGGCGTTCATGATGAACCACGGCATCGGCACCACCGCGCACAACCAGGTCAGCTTCACACCTGCCGACCTCGCGGCAGGCAACATCGTCGCCATCGCGGGTGTCGCAGAGACCGTGGGCGAGATCTACCACGTCACCCGCGACGAGTACGCCACCATGTCCGACATCACCGCGATTCTCGGCGAGCTGACCGGCCGCACGTTTCAGCCGTACGACCTCCGCGCCTTCGTGCCCGAGATCATCAGACGCTGCCACTCGGGCGATCTGCTGTTCCCGCTCCTCGACTTCCTGGCCCGCTCCGTCGACAACATCTCGGCGATGGAATTCAAGCGGTACGACAACCGCCGCTACCGGCACGCCCGGGCGCTGTCGGCATTCGGCAAGGCCGATCCGCCGCTCCACGACGTGGTCGTGGGCATCCTGCGATTCATGCGCAGGCACGGCCTGGTCACTCACTGACACGCACGGGGCATCAGAGAACCATGTTCGACGGCCGCTTCACGAACACGCCGCACGTGCACCGAGGACGCGCCTTCCTGGACGCGCGGGCCATGGTGCACCACCCGGTGGCGGTCTTCGAGA
>NZ_JALHPM010000161.1:0-14841 GCF_022842525.1 Luteitalea sp. | reverse complement strand
GGTGATCGGCATCCAGAACCAGCCGGGCACCACGCTGATGACGATCTCGGATCTCGCCGACATCAATGCCGAGATCAAGGTGGCCGAAGCGGACGTGATGCGGCTGAAGCTGGGGCAGTCGGCGACCGTGTCGCTCGACGCCGTGCCGGGGCGCACGTTCACGGGCAAGGTGATCGAGATCGGCACCGGCGCGCTGCCGCCGCCGGCCGGCGCGGCCGCCACCGCCGCCGCGCGCGAGTTCCGCGTGGTCGTCCGCATCATGGAGGCCGACTCGGGCCTGCGGCCCGGCCTGACGTGCGACGCCGAGATCCTCACCGACGAGCGCAAGAACGCCATCGTCGTGCCGCTGCAGTCGGTCGTGTTGCGCGCCGCGGAGGGCAGCGAGACGGACCAGACCGGCGTGTTCGTGGTGCGGGACAACCTGGTGCGGTTCGTCCCCGTCACGACCGGCATCATCGGCGGGCTGTCGATCGAAGTGACGGGCGTCGAGCCAGGCACCCCCGTGGTCTCCGGGCCCTTCCAGGTGCTGCGGACCCTCAAGGACGGCGACCCGGTCAGCCCGAGTTCCGCAGCCCGGCGGTGATACCCGCAATCGTGCGCACCAGCGGGCGCGCCGCCTCGGCGTCGCCACCCCGGTGTGCCCTGAGCAACGCGACCTGCATGGCGTTGATCGGGTTGACGTACGGGTTGCGCAGGCGAATCGTCCGCTGCACCACCGGGTGACGATCGAGCAGGTGATCGGCCTCGACGATGCGCAGCACCACGTCCGTGGTCAGCGCATGTTCGTCCGCAATCCGGGCGAAGTGTCCATCCGGGTCGGCGCTCTCAGGCACCAGATCCAGATAGGCGCGCGCGATCTCGAGACTCGACTTGGCCAGGGTCATCTCGAGGTTCTCGACGATCGACCGGAAGAACGGCCAGTCGCGATAGAGCTTCCGCACCGTGTCGAGCCCCTCGGCGGTGTCGAGGATCGGTGCCAGCCCACTGCCGCACCCGAACCACGCCGGCAGCAACGATCGATTCTGCGTCCAGGAGAAGACCCACGGGATCGCCCGCAGGGACTGCAGGAACTCGGCATCGGCAGACGGGCGCCGCGCCGGCCGTGACCCGATCTCGAGCAACGCCAGTTCATCCACCGGCGTGAACGAGCGGAAGAACGGCACGAACAGCGGGTTGTGCCAGACGAAGTCGCGGAAGGCCACCTCCGAGCGCCTGGCGGCCTCGGCCATCACCTCGCGCCCGACGTCCGGGGCACTCGACCCGACGACGTTGGGGAAGACCGAGAGCAGCGTGGCGGAGAGCGCGGCCTCGAGGTTGCGGTAGGCGAGACCCGGCAGGCCGTACTTGAACGAGATCGTCTCACCCTGCTCGGTGAGCTTCAGGCGCCCGCGCGCGTGGCCGCCGGGCTGCGCGAGGATGGCGGCATGGGTGGGACCGCCACCCCGGCCGGTGCTGCCACCGCGGCCGTGGAAGATGGTCAGCTCGATGCGGTGTCGCGCCGCGACGGCCGAGAGCTCTTCCTGCGCGCGATAGATCTCCCACTGCGCGGCCAGGTAGCCGCCGTCCTTGGCCGAATCCGAGTAGCCCACCATCACTTCCATGCGTCGACGACGGGCGTCGAGCACGCGGGCGAACTCCGGCGAGGTCGCGAGGGCCTCGACGATCTGCCCGGCGCGCTGCAGGTCGTCGATGGACTCGAACAGCGGCACGACCGACAGCGTCAGCCCCGCCTCGCGGGCCATGCCGGTCGCGGTGATGACGGGCTCGGGGCCGGTGGTGCCGGAGAGGATGAAGGTGTCGCAGGCGGCCGGCCCGTGTTCCTTCTGCAACTCGGCGACGACCTGCAGCGTCTCGCGGACGCGGTCGGCCTGTGTGGTCAGGTCGCGGGCATGGACGCGGACGTCCACCTTGGCGACGTGGAAGCCGAACAGCTCGACCCGCCGGCGCAGGGCAGCGAGGCGGCCGTTGGCGATGCGCTCGCCACGGTGTGCGCGCAGCGACGCGTCGATCACCTCGAGGTCGGCGACGAAATCGTGGACGTGCCCGTAGCCCCCGGGCTTGGCTGCCGCGGTCTGCAGCAGCCGGTGGTACATCAGCCACAGCTTGCGTCGGTACGGCTCGTCGTCGGCCGAGGCGGTGATGTCGCCGACGAAATCGGCGAGCCGCTGCTCGTCGGCGGCGATGGAAGTCAGCAGCGCCTCGTTGACGTCCACGAGCGCTCGGGACACGCCCATCGTGCGGGCCATCTCGCGCACTTCGTCGGCGTAGCGATGCAGCACGAGTTCACGAGCGCGCTGCGCCGCGGCGCGCAGCGTGGCGGGGCCGGCATTGGGGTTGCCGTCCTGGTCGCCGCCGATCCAGCTGCCGAACCGCAGCGGCAGTGGAGCGCCGGGAATCCGCCGGCGATAGTCGCCGACCAGTGCCGGCGCGACCTCGAAGAGGCTCTGCTCGAAGAACCAGAGGCCATGGCGGATCTCGTCGACCACCCGGGGCCGCTTGGTCCGCGTCTCGTCGGTCTGCCACAGCGTGGTGATCTGCTCGGCCAGGGCGTCTTCGATGTCGCGCTTGCCGGGATCCGACAACTGCGGATCGTCGAGGCGGTGCAGCAGCTCGCTGATCTGGAGCTGGGCGGTGAGCACGGTCCGTCGCGTCGCCTCGGTCGGATGCGCGGTCAGGACGAGTTCGAGCGACACCCGACGCGCGGCATCACGCATCTGCGCGCTGGTGACGCCAGCCGCTTCGAGCTGCTGGAAGGCCGCATCGAGCGACTCGGCCGCGACGCGCCGCTCGACGGCGTACTGCCGGCGCCGTCTGATGCGGTGATGCTGCTCGGCGAGATTGGCCAACTGGAAGTAGAGCGAGAACGCCCGGACGAGGCGGCCCTGCTCATCGACGGGCAGCGCCGCGACGATGGTCTGCACGGCGCCGAAATCGCCGGCGCGCGAGGTCTGGCGGACCTGCTCTTCGGCGTCGTAGAGCGACTGGCCTTCCTGTTCGCGGATGACGTGGCCGAGCAGGGCGCCGAGCAGGCGCACGTCACGGCGAAGGGGACCCTGCGAGTCGGGGGCAGGCGGTGGCGCCACGGGCATGCGCCCATTCTAGGCCGCGTGACGCATGTACCTGTGCTATTTCTGTCGCCTATGTCGCGCAGGCGAGCGGGCCTCCCTCGGCACGAGCAGGCCGCGACGGAGGAGTCCGCATGAGCGGAGACACGCGTTCGAGCACGACCGAGGCGCCGGTTCCGGCCTTCGGCACCGTCATGGGCCATCCACGACCGCTGTGGATGCTGTTCATGACCGAGTTCTGGGAGCGGTTCGCCTTCTACGGCATCCGCTGGGCCCTCGTCCTCTACATCGTCGCGCAGTTCCATGCCGGCAGCCCGTCCGGCGAGGAGCCGGCCAGCCGGACCTACGGTGCCTACCTCGCGCTCGTCTATGCGGCGGCCATCTTCGGCGGCTACGTCGCCGACAAGATCCTCGGCTACCAGCGCTCGATTCTCCTCGGCGCCACGATCATGGCCGCCGGCCTGTTCATGATCGCGGTCCCCGACATCCGCATCTTCGAATTCGGCCTGGCCACGATCATCGTCGGCAACGGGCTCTTCAAGCCCAACATCTCGACAATGGTCGGCAAGCTGTACACGCAGGCCGACCAGCGGCGTGATTCGGGCTTCACGATCTTCTACATGGGGATCAACGCCGGCGCGTTCCTGGCGCCCATCCTCACCGGCTGGCTCGCCGATCAGGTCTTCGGCACCAGCGGCATGCCCGCGTACAAGTACGTCTTCATCGCGTCCGGCGTCGGCATGCTCGTCAGCCTCGTGTGGTTCTGGTTCGGACGCCAGCAGCTCGAGGGCATCGGCGCGCCGATCGTCGGGCGCGAAGGCGGCTCGACGGTCGCGGCGGTGGCGCTCGGCTGTCTGCTGGCCGTGCCGGTCACGTGGGTGCTGCTCGCGCAACTCGGCGCGACGGCGCTGCAGTACGTGCTGACGGCCATGTTCGTCGGGCTGTGCGTGCTGTTGCTGGCCGAGGGCGTGCGCACCGGCCCGGTGGCGCGCGACAAGGCGATCGCGATGCTGATCATCTTCGCGTTCAACGTGATGTTCTGGATGTTCTTCGAGCAGGCAGGCAGCTCGTTCACGTTCCTCGCCGACAAGATCGTCAACCGGGAGTTCGGCAGCTGGACGTTCCCCGTGGCGTGGTTCCAGTCGGTCAACTCGATCGCCATCATCACGCTGGCGCCGATCATCGCGTGGATCTGGGTCCGGCTCGGCGCCTGGAACCCGTCGATTCCGCGCAAGTTCGGCCTCGGCCTGGTCTTCAACGGCCTGGCGTTCCTGCTGCTGATGTTCGCGTTGTCGAGTCTCGTCAGCGACGCCGGCAAGATCCCCTTCTGGACGTTGTTCATGGTCTACGTCATCCAGTCGGTGGGGGAGTTGTGCCTGTCGCCGATCGGGCTCTCGATGGTGACCAAGCTCGCTCCGGTGCGACTGGTCGGGTTCGGGATGGGCGGCTGGTTCCTCTCGACCGGGATCGGCAACAACCTGTCGGGCATCTTCGCCGGGTACGTCAGCGGCGAGAGCGGCATGACCACGGCCTCGGCGCTCGGGGGCTATACCTTCGGCTTCTGGGCCCTGCTCATCTCGGGCGGCATCCTGTTGCTGGTCTCACCGCTGCTCAACAAGCTGATGCACGGCGTGAAGTAGCACGACGCCGCTACGGCAGCCACGACACGAACTTGCGCTCGTAGTCGAGGGTCATGCCGAAGGGGAACGCGGCGTACGGCCAGACCTCGACGGCCGCCGGTCGTGCGGCCTCGGGCAACGCCGCATGGACGACCGCCCGCAGATTCGGTGGCGGGGCGGCGTCCGGGACCAGCTGGACGTGCATCGTCAGCGCACTGCCGTCGGCCGTCAGGCGAACCGCCCCGGTGAGGTGGCGGGCCACCGAGGCGTCCGCATAGATCGCGTCCTTGTAGACGCCGACATGCGCGCCATTGGGCAGCCGCTCCCGCGCGCGGCCCCGCAGCAACAGCAACGGCGACGGCAGGTCCTGGGGGCTCTCGAGCCCATAGGCGTCGAGCAGGGCCTGCACGGCCCGCGGCGCCACGAGGCGCCCCACGTCGCCGGTCTCGTAGCGCAGCAGCGGCACCGGCAGGTCCGGATCCAGCATCGAGACGAGCAGGCGACCGAAGCCATCCGCATCGGGGGTGTCCACCTCCACGTGGATGCGCCGCGTGTCGTACGTGAAGCACATCGGCGTCCCCTGCAGCGCGCGCGCCGGGCCGAGCAGCGCCTGCGCGAAGGCCGCGTGCGTCGCCAGGCGTCGCCGCAGCGCCACCGTCGCTCTGGTCTCGTAGCACAGATGCAGGCCGAGTTCCCCGACGCCCATGGACGACATCAGCCAGCCCCCCTCCGGGGCGTCGAGGGCGAGCCCGAGATGCTGGGCCATGTAGGTACGGAAGTGCTCGCCGAAGACCTCCTCACCCACGACCACCTGCATCCGGTGCCGGCGCCAGTCGACGCCCAGCCGCGCGGCGACGTCCGTCAGTCGCTTCAGGAACAGGGGATCGGCCACGAGCAGCACCTGCGCGTACGCCGGGCCGAACGCCTCGATCAACGCGAGGGCCATGTCTTCGCGCACGCTCGTCGTGGCGACGGTCATGCAGCGTGACGCGAAGGTCACGCCCATCGGCAGGCAGTTGACGGCGAGTGTCGGCCGCGTGCGCACGGCGAAAGCTGCATCGAGCGCATGGTCGATGGCCTCGGCCGCAGCGGCGTCCTGGCCACGGGTCGCGAGCCCGAACGAGAAGCGTCCGCCATGACCGGAGCTGGTCAGGACCGACGCGAGCGCCGGCAGCGGGGTCCCGGCCGCGAGGTCCTGCAGACGGAAGCGTTCGAAGGTGTTCTGCTTCGACAGCCGCGGGCACCGGCGTGCGATGTCCTCGGGGCTGGCGATCTCGTGCGGCGAGACGCCGGCTTCGGCCAGCAGCGTGCGATACCAGGGCATGCGGGCGACCACTGCCTGGAACGTGTCCAGCAGCGCCGCCCCGGCGGCCGGGTCGGCCTCGGGGCACAGGTCATCGGGCATCGGGCATCACCGGGATCAGGTGCGGTTCGAGGCCGACGAGGAAGTCGCGCAGTGCGGGCACGTCCTGACTGAGGATCTCGACGTCGAAGGCCGACAGGTCCATCAGATACGGCGCCACCATGCCGAAGTAATCCGTCTCGGGCCCGACCTGCACGAACGGGAAGTGATACCGGATGACGAGCCGCTGCAACGACCGCTCGGTGGCGGCCAGCCAGTGCGTGAAGCCATGCCGCTTGGACGCCTGGTACAGCGCGCGATAGAGCGTCATGACGATCTCGCCCCCTTCGCGGCGTCGGTCGGCCCGCTCGGACGTGGCGCCTTCGAGCGCGTAGTGCTCGTCGCCGCGCCGACGGTTGAAGGCGCGGCTGACGGCCAGCCGCGACACCTCGACGATGGGGGCGCGCGGGTCGGCGATGACGGGATGGTGCACCAGCAGGCTGCAGTGCCCGTACATCGGCAGGCCGTCCTCGGTGCGTCGCACCAGGCGGGCCGTCGCGACGAGCACGCCGTGGGGATCCAGCACGCCGAGGTGCACGGCATGCTGGTCGAAGACGTCGGTTTCGAAGCCCTCCGGATACCTGTCGGCCGGCAGGAAGTGGCGCTCCAGGCAATACACCTGATAGCGCAGCTCGTAGCTGGCGTGCAGCAGGTCAGGGAGTTCGTCGATTTCGACTGCCGTGAAGTACGGCGCGGTGGTGTCTGGTACGGGTCGCATCGGGTGGGCGATGGCGTTCATCGGGCGCCCAGTGTCCAGCGCAGACCGATCCGGGCCGTGCGCCCGTTCTGCGGAATGACGTCCTGCAGGTGGGCCGAGCTGGCCGGGTCGCTGTAGTCGACGTCGAACAGGTTGCGGACGGTGCCGACCAGCGCCAGCGACTTGGTGAGCGGCTGGGTCAGGGTCAGGTGGACGGTCGCCGCGCCAGGCACCGGCAGGTCGGCGATGGTACGGCGCTCGCCGAGATAGATGGCCTCCAGCGCGAGGAAGGACTGCGGCCCCCAGGCGGGAATGCTGAGGCGACTCTTCAGCATGTGGCGGGGCGAGTTGGGCAGATCGGTGCCGGTCTCGCGACTCACGGCCTGCTGGAGCGCGTAGCTGCTCGAGGCCTGCCAGCCGCGCGGCAGGCGCATCTGGGCCTCGATCTCGAGGCCGCGCGCACGCACCTGCCCCTGATTGAGATACGTCGTGCCGAAGAACGTCGTCGGATCCTCGGCCAGCGTGATCAGACGGTTGGCGCGGTACCAGTACCCGGAGACCGAGGTCCGCAGCCAGTCGCCGGTGTAGCGTTCCCAGACGAGCTCGTGCGTGTCGATGGATTCGGGTCGCAGATCGTTGACCCCGTCGCCGAAGTAGACGGCGTTGAGTTCGTACGCATTCGGCGCGCGGAAGGCGCTGCCGAAGAGGTACTTGAACGACTGCCCGGTGGAGGGCATGGCGATGAGGGCGGTGCGCGGCGTCACGCGCGTGAACTGCTCGTAGCCGTCGTACCTCAGGCCGACGGTGCCGATCAACCAGGACGCCAGCTTGATCTCGTCCTGGAGATACAACGCCGTCTGCTGCGCACGACGATCGAGGTCGAGCAGGACGAACGGCGGGTCGATGTAGCGCGACTCCTGGTCCTGGTTGACGTTGTCGATGTACTCGAGCCCGGCAATCATCGTCTGGCGGGTGCCGATGGGCCGCGTCACGCGCACCCCGCCGGTCCACCGCACGCCGTTGACGCTGTTGACGCCCACCAGCACGCGCGCCGGTCCGGTGCCCTCACCGGCGAACGGATACGTGCCGTCGTACGTGAAGCGATCGAACGAGCCGCGGATGGAGAGACGGGTCTCGCCGTACAGCCGGACCCATTCGGCATCGAGCAGCGTGTGCCGGTCGGTGGTCTGTTCGGGGAACTGCTGCTCGTTGAACAGCGTGTTGAACGACGCCGTCGGCACCGTGCGGCGGCGCGAGCCGTAGGCCGCCGTGAAGGTCAGCGACTTGTAGGTCAGCTGGCCGTAGAACTGGTGGACGCGCTCGCCGTCGAGGTTCTCGGCCACGCCATTGTTGGTCTCGGGGGTGTCGAAGGCCGGGAAGTAGAGCCGGCCGACGCCGTCACTCTGCTCGAAGGTGGCCGACATCGCCACGTCCACGCCGGTGCCGAAGGCGTGCCCGACGCTGGCCCGCGCCATCTGGGTGCCGAGCGAGCCGGCCTCGAGAGCCACCGTGCCGCCACCGATCGACGCCCCCTTCTTCGTGATGACGTTGACCACGGCGAAGAAGGCACTGTCGCCGTAGATCGACGACGCCGGGCCGCGGATGATCTCGACGCGCTCGAACGTCGCCGGATCCATGCCGAACTCCGCCCCGATCTCGGCCTGGCCGAACACGGTGTCGTTGACGCGGTGGCCGTTGACGAGCAGCAGGATGCGGCTGTTGTAGTCGCCCGGCTTGCCGAATCCGCGCACGCCGAGCAGGCTGAAGTTGCGGTCGTCGCTGACGTGCATGCCGCGCACGCCGCGGAGGATGTCGGCCAGCGTGCGGTAGCCGAACCGCGCGATCTCGTCGGCGGTCACGAAGGACACCGAGGCCGGCGCCTCGGTCACGGGCTGGAGGCGCTCGGACGCGCCGTACACCTGTCCCGCATCGAGGGCCATCAACTCCTCGAGCGTCAGGTCGGGCAGCGGGGCCTGGGCACCCGCGGCAACCGGCAGCGCCAGCGCCAGCGCCACCCCGAGTGCCAGCGAACGGACCATCTGATGGAACATGCCAGTCCTCATGGCTGCCTCGCCAGCGCCAGCAGCTTCGAGCTGATCTGGAGGCGCGAGGCACGTACGGCGTCGAGGCCGAACGCGAAACGGAGCTGCCCCTGCTGCAGGTGCAGCTGGGCGATGCCGCCGTCCGTGGTGAATCCCTGCAGGTCGCTCACGGTCAGGACCGGCGTGTCCCTGACGACGCCGATCGCCTTCAGAGCCGCGGGACGCGGACCCGACACGAAGAGCAGATGGCAGCCGCGGAGCGCGGCATCGTCGGTCGGCTGCGCCACGCGGATGGCGTGACCGGCGACGACGCGTCCCTTGACCGCGCCAGTGAGCGCGCTGCCGATGGCCGGCGCATTGACCACGCACATCGTCAGCGGCGCGGCGTCGGGCAGCACGTCCTGCGGCCAGGTGGTGAACTTGAGGAAGTTGAACAGGAACGCGGCCGTCAGCGCCGGACCGGTCACCTCCTGCGTCACGACGCCGTACGGGCGCAGGAACACCAGCAGGACGATGCTGGCGATCAGGCGCAGGCAGCGAGCCTCGACCACGCGCACGCACGGCATGGTCACGCCGGCCGCGCCTCTGCGCTGCGCCAGCGCCGGGCGCGTCCCATCACGCGGTCGATCTCCTCGAAGAGCCGGGCCGGGGCGATCGGCTTGGAGACGTAGCCATCGGCGCCCGCGGCGAGGAACTGTTCCCGGTCGCCGTCGATGGCGTAGGCGGTGAGGGCGATGATCGGCTGCCGTTCCGGCCCGTCTCGCTCGGCGGCGCGGATGGCGGCAATCGCATCGAGCCCACCCATGACGGGCATCTGCATGTCCATCAAGACGAGGTCGTATCGGGCCAGGGCCAGGGCATCGAGGGCTTCGCGTCCGTTGGTCGCCACTCCGACGCGGTGGCCGGCTCGTGCGAGGAAGCCGAGCGCCACGCGCTGGTTGACGGCGTTGTCCTCGACCAGCAGGACGTGCAGGGCCGTGCTGGGCGGCAGGGCCGGGCGGACCGACGTGCCGGCAGGCGGAGCCTCGAGTCGCGCCGGTGCGGCGGGCACGCCCACGCGCGCCGAGAAGCGGAAGGTGCTGCCGGCGCCCTCGGTGCTCTCCACGCGCAGGTCGCCGCCCATCAGCGACAGCAGCCGCGCACTGATGGTCAGGCCGAGACCCGTGCCGCCGTAGCGGCGCGTGGTCGACCCGTCGGCCTGCGAGAACGCCTCGAAGATCAGCGCCTGCTTGTCGAGGGGGATGCCGATGCCGGTGTCTCGGACGGCACCCTGCAGCACGCCGGTGCCCGCCGGGCCCGGCTGCACCCGCACCTCCACCTGCACGCGCCCCTCGAAGGTGAACTTGACGGCGTTACTCACCAGGTTGATCAGGACCTGGCGCAGACGGCCACGGTCGGCGCGCACGCGGGAGGGGCCGTCGGGATCGATCTGCCACTCGAGCGCGAGCCCCTTGGCGCGGGCCGCGACGCTCACCGTGCGGATTGCGTCCTCGACCGCGTCGGCCACGTCGAAGGTGGTTTCGTCGAGATCGACACGGCCGGCTTCGATCTTGGACAGGTCCAGGATGTCGTTGACGATCGTCAGCAGCGCTTCGGCCGAGGTCCGCGCGATCTCGAGCTGCTCACGCTGGGCGTCGGGAATCGGCGAGTCCAGAGTGAGGTCGATCATCCCGATCACGCCATTCATCGGCGTGCGGATCTCGTGGCTCATGTTGGCCAGGAACTCGCTCTTGGCCCGGCTGGCATGCTCGGCGCGATCTCTGGACCGTGCCAGATCGGCATTGGTGGCGCTGAGTTCGGCCGTGCGCGCCGCCACCTGCGCCTCGAGCGTGGCGTGATGCCGTCGAAGGTCCTCGTCCTGCTGCTGGATCTGCGCCAGCATGTCGTTGAAGCTGGTGACGAGGGCGCCGACCTCGTCGTCACTCGTCCGGGCGACGCGGATGCCGTAATTGCGATCGCGCGAGACGCGGGCCGCGGCATCGGCCAGCCGGACGACTGGTCCGGACACCAGTTGCTGGAGTCGTGAGGTGATCAGGAACGCGACGATCCACGACGTGAGGATGATGCCGGCCGCCATCGCCGCGAAGCGCTGCATGCGGGCGTGCTGGCCCTGCCGCGAGGCCTGAATGGCGATGGTGCCGATGGGCTCGCCGGCGACGGCAATCGGCTGCACGACCTCCAGCGTCTGCCACGTGATGTGCTGGCCGAGGGCCGGGGGCGTGCCCCAGGAGGCCGGCACGGCGGCGGCACCGGCGCGCCGGTACTCGGCAAACACGATCCCCTGGTCGGTGTAGACCCGCGCCGTCTGCACATGGACGTGCCCGGCGAGCGCGTCGAGCGCCTCCTGTGCCGTCGGGACATCATCGAAGCTGACGGCGGCGGCGGTGCCCGCGCCCACGGTCGTGGCGAGGGTGTCGAGCGACGCGAGGTCCGAGTCGCGGAAGGTGACGTAGTCGTAGCAGAGGAAGAGCGTGCAGGCCACCAGCAGCGCAGCTGTGGTGGTGCACATGCTGATCAGGATCAGCTGCCGCTTCAGGGAGGCCCTCTGCATCTCCCCTGTCGAAATGCAGGTCGTGTGCCCCGGCCCATTCGGGGCTGACTGGCGCAAAACCCCGCGATTTACCTGACCAAAGGTTCGGCAGAGGGGACGGATCTGTCGGAAAACCGACAGATCCGACGCGATGTCGTCAGGCCGCCAGACGTCCCCGGCGGGTCAGATCCACTCGGGCGGCGGCTGGATCGCGGCGTCCGGGGCGGACCCGGCGTCGGCGCGACCAGAGCCTTCGAGGCGGCTGATGGCCCGCACGGTCATGTCGTGATCACAGGCGATCTGGCAGGCCAGGCGCACGCCGGTGAGGGCGCGCTGTTCGAGCTTGTCCTTCTCGGCTCGCGTCATCGCCGTCGGCTCGCCGTCGACGAACTCCACCCGGCAGGTCGTGCAGCGCGCGTTGCCGCCGCAGGCGTGCAGGATGTCCACGCCCTGCTGTTCGATCGCCAGCACCAGGCGCTGTCCCTCGGGCACGTCGAACGTGCCCACTCCCTCGATTGTCAGCTTCGGCATCCACAGCTCCTCTAGAAGAACTTCTTCAACAGCCCGATCGCGCCCTGCTTCCACGGCACCCGGTGCGAGATGCCCGAGGCCTCCGCGAACTGATCGCGATGCGCGATGTACCACTCGAAGTTGCGCAGCAGCGCGTCGCGGTTCGAGAACTTCGGGGTGAAGCCCAGCTGCCGCTGGGCCTTCTCGATCGACACGAACGAGTCCTTCGACGCGGTCTCGTACACCCACTTGTAGAGAGGCGACACGCCCAGGGCTTCGAGGACGCGCAGGCCCCAGATGGCCGGCGCGGCCGGGAAGCCGATGATGCGCTTGCCGTGCCCCGCCCGATCCAGCACCACCTGGTAGTCCTCGCGCATCGTCAGGAAGTCCTTCGCGCCGATGTTGAACGTGTCGTTGGCGGCCTCGGGCGGCAGCGTCAGGCACAGGACGATGGCCTCGCACAGGTCCTCGACGTCGAGCAACTGGTAGCGATTGCGTCCGTTGCCGATCATCGGGAAGTGCCGCTGGTCGAGCGCCCAGTCGTAGAGCAGCGCGAACACGCCGAGCCGTTCGGGCCCGATGAACGACTTCGGGCGCAGCACGGGCACGATGAGCCCCGCGGCGCGATACCGCTCCGCGACCGCTTCGGCCTCGACCTTGGCGATGCCGTACGGGCCGACCCCGTGCAGACGGTCACCTTCATCGAGCGGGTGATGGTCGGGGATGCCGTAGACGGCCGTCGAGGAGATGTGGACGACACGCGACACGCCATGGTCGCGGGCGCTCTCGAGCACGAGGCCGGTCCCGACCACATCGGTGGTGTGGATGTCCTCGGGCGGATAGAGCGGCAGCGCCGCCGCGCAGTGGACGACGAGCGAGCAGCCTTCGAGCGCACGGTCCAGATCGGCCCGCCGCCGGATGTCGCCCTCGATGACCCGCACGTGGGGGGCCATGTCGGGATACCCGAACGGCGCGATGTCCAGCGACGTCAGCGCGTAGCCGCGGGCATGCAGGTATCGCAGGAGATTGATGCCGAGGAAGCCGGCTCCGCCGGTGACGAGCACGCGCGGCGCGGTGTCGGGCCCTGGGGTCGCTGTCGCGTCGGTAGTCAAACCTCGCCATAGTACCGCCTCGAGGCGGGCGCCGTGCCCGGGCTGGCGGCGAGGCCTTGCTACACTCGCCCGGTGATCGTCCTGCTGTCCACGTACGAGTTGGGGCGGCCCCCGTTCGGGCTGGCCTCGGCGGCGGCGTGGCTCCGGGCGGCAGGCCTCGAGGTCCGCACCGTCGATCTGTCTCGCGACCCCATGCCGCCCGCCGTCGTGGCGCAGGCCCGGGTGTTCGCCCTGCACGTGCCGATGCACGCGGCCACGCGCCTCGCCGGCCCCGTGCTGGTCATGCTGCGTGACGCACGCCCCGAGGCCCTGCGGGTAGCCTTCGGCCTCTACGGGCCGATGAACGAGGCCTGGCTCCGTCACCAGGGGGCCTCGCACGTGCTCGGCGTCGAGGCCGAGGCGCAGCTGGTCGCGCTGGCGTCCGGTCAGCGGGTGGACGCGCCGCTGCCTCGCGGCACACAGGTGCCGCGCCTGGCCTTCCGGGTGCCCGACCGATCGACGCTGCCGCCCCTCGATCGCTACGCACGCCTCACCATCGAGGGCGAGCAGCGGCTGGCCGGCTACACCGAGGCGAGCCGGGGCTGCCTGCACACCTGCGCGCACTGCCCGATCGTCCCCGTCTATGGCGGCGCCCTGCGCGTCGTGCCGGTGGACGTGGTCATGGCCGACGTCGACCAGCAGGTCGCGGCCGGCGCCCGGCACATCACCTTCGGGGACCCCGATTTCCTCAATGGCCCGACGCACGCGCGTCGCCTCCTCGAGGCCCTGTCGGCCCGACATCCCGACGTCACCTACGACGTCACCATCAAGGTCGAGCACCTGCTCCGCCATCCGGACCTCCTCGATCTGCTGGCCGCGACACGCTGCGCGTTCGTCACGTCCGCCGTCGAGGCCTTCGACGATGACATCCTCCGGCGATTGCGGAAGGGGCACACCGCCGACGACGCACGACGGGCGATCGCGGCCTGTCGCGATCGCGGTCTGGCGCTCGTCCCGACCTTCGTGGCCTTCACGCCCTGGACGACGCTGGACGGCTACCTGGCGCTGCTCGACGCCCTCGTCGCCAACGACCTCGTCGGTGTCGTGGCCCCGGTGCAGCTGGCCTTGCGTCTGTTGCTCCCCGCCGGGTCGGCGCTGCTGGCCGATCCCGTCGTGGCGCGCGTCGCCGGCGCTTTCGATCGCGACGCGCTGGCCCACCCCTGGACACACGACGATCCCGTCGTCGACCGGCTGCAGGCCGACATGATGGCGTGGCTCGGCCGACAGGGGCGGCGTGCGAGCGCGGCACTGGCCTACGAGGAACTGCGTCGCCTCGCCGAGGTGGCGGCCGGGCGATCACGCGATACGTGCGCGCCCGCTGACGCATGGGTTCGCGCCACCGTGCCGTACCTCGACGAGCCCTGGTACTGTTGAGCCGAGCCCACCGGAGAGCCGGGAGCTCTCGTGTAGATGCCGACCGTTCTGTTGTGTACGACGACCCTGGGGTACCAGGCGCGCGCCTTCGACGAGGCGGCGCGCCGTGCCGGCGTGACCCTGCGCCTCGTCTCCGACCGCTGCGATCACCTCGAGGACCCGTGGGGCGACGACGCCATTCCGGCGCGGTTCGATCGCGATGAGACGCTGGTGCCGCCGGTGCTCGAGGCCCTGGCCGGGACCGCCGTCGACGGGGTGCTCGCCGTCGGCGATCGCCCCGCCTGGCTCGCCGCGCATCTCGCGGCCGCCCGCGGGCTGCCCTGGCATCGTCCCGACGCGGTGGCCGCCGCCGCCAACAAGCTGCTGGCACGCGGCCGCCTGCTCGCCGCCGGGCTGCCGGTGCCCTGGTTCGTCACCATCCCGGCGCGCGGCGACGAGGATCTCGATCGAC
>NZ_JALHPM010000160.1:0-14889 GCF_022842525.1 Luteitalea sp. | reverse complement strand
GTTCGGCGGCCGCGACATGCTCCTGGCCGGCGGGGGCAGCCCGAAGATCGACGGGCTTCAGGTGGCCTGGGCGCTCGAGCTCGACGCGCCGCTGCCGGCCGACGCGCCGGCACCGAGCGTCGACTCGGACGCCGTCCATTTCACGCGCCGGCTCACCCGGATCGGCACCACGCAGGTCTACGCCACCGTCGCGACCCTGTCGCACGGCGACGCCTTCTCGTGGCACTTCACGCACGGCACGCGGCGACTCGGCGGCAGTCAGCTGGAAGTCTACGAGACGCACGCCGACAGCCTCGAGCACCCGGGCGTGCCTCGTGGGGTCGTGACGGCGCAGGCGCCGTGGGCGAGCACCATCTTTGCGGGGACCACGCGGGACTGGTGGGTCTACGTGCCGGCGCAGTACGTGGCGGGCACACCGGCCGCAGTCATGGTGTTTCAGGACGGCGCCAGCTACCGGACGTGGGTGCCGACGGTCCTGGACAATCTGATCGCCCGGGGCGACATGCCGGTCACCGTGGCCATCTTCGTGCAGCCCGGGCTGTTTGCCGGCGGCCGGTCGAATCGCAGTGCGGAGTACGACACGCTGTCCGACACGTACGCGCGCTTCCTGCTGGAGGAGATCCTGCCGCACGTGGAGACGACCGTCTCGCTGCGCCACGACGCGGCGAGCCGCGCCATCGTCGGTGCCAGCAGCGGCGGCATCTGTGCCTTCACCGTGGCCTGGGAACGCCCGGAGGCGTTCGGCAAGGTCGTGTCCTGGATTGGCAGCTTCACGAACATCGCCAGCGGGCCGTCACTGCGCGCCGGCGGGCACAACTACCAGGCGCTGGTCCGCAAGACCCCGAAGAAGCCCCTGCGCATCTTCCTGCAGGACGGATCGAACGATCTCGACAACGTGCACGGCAACTGGCCGCTGGCCAACCAGACACTGGCCGGGTCCCTCGCCTACGCGGGCTACGACTATCGCTTCGAGTACGGCCGGGGCTTCCACAACCACCGGCACGGCCGCGCCATCTTCCCCGACACGCTGCGCTGGCTCTGGCGGGATTGGCGGTAAGCGGGGTGGGTCGGGGGGGGGGGGGGGGCCGGCCCGCCGCGCCGCCCGACTCCGGGTGACGGCCCGTTCGGAGAACGGGCCCTCCCCTCACCGTGACGCGGGCGGATCCAGGTGGCCGCGGCTGCTGTCCCCCATCTCGATGCGCCGATGCGGGAAGTACTCCTTCCAGCGGCGCGAGACCAGGGCGGCCGTGTCCGGATCGCACTCCACTTCCTTCGGGAACCACGGCTTCATCCGCGCGTCGATGAGGATCGGTGGCGTGTAGGTCACGTGGTGACGGACGACCCGCTGCTCGGCGGCATGGATGTCAGCCGCGGGCTCGAACCGCGTGAACGTGGTCCACAGGAAGTTCATCTCGCTGGCGGTGGCGCGCAGCGGCTCGTCGCTCAGCACGACCAGCGGCCAGGGCTTCAGCGACGGGTGCTGCACGATGCGCGCGGCGGCGCCGGGCTCGTCGGCGTAGGCCGGTCCATCGATGACGAGACATCCCGGACAGAAGACGCGCGCGGTGGTGACGCCTGACGGCAGATCGGCGGCCTGAAAGACCTGGGGCAGGTCGCGGACGGGATCCCCGAGGCCAAGCAGCACGCCCTTGGAGCCCTCGTTGACCGTCGGCCCCGTGTAGTCGAGCGTGTCCATCGACAGGTTGCCGAGCACGTACAGGTCGGTCTCGGGCCGCGTCCTCGCCAGGATGTGGGTCAGCGTGGCGCGGAAATCGCGCAGATCGACGTCGCGATCGGTCAGCAGCAGGAATTTCGTCAGCGACAGCTGCCCTTCGCCGAGGATGCGGAAGGCACTGCTCATGGCCTCGCGCCGGTAGCGTTCCTTGACCACCGCCGCCGAGAGCGAGTGATAGCCGGTCTCGCCGTAGCTCCAGAGCTGGCGCACGGCCGGCATCACCAGCGGAAACAGCGGCGACAGGAGGTCCTGGAGCAGGTCGCCGATGAAGAAGTCCTCCTGGCGGGGCTTCCCCACCACCGTCGCCGGATAGATGGCGTCGTGGCGATGGGCGACCCGGCGGACGTCGAAGACCGGGTAGTCGTGCTGCAGCGAGTAGTAGCCGTAGTGGTCGCCGAACGGCCCTTCGGGATGGCGCACGCGCGGGGCCACCTCGCCCATCAGCGCGAACTCCGCGTCGGCCACCAGCGGATGCGACCCGGCGCCCTCGACCAGTGGCAGCCGACGACCCGCGATGAGCGACGCGAGCAGGAGTTCGGGGACGTTCTCCGGCAAGGGCGCGATCGCCGACAGGATCAGCGCCGGTGGTCCACCGAGGAAGACGGTGACGGGCAACGCGTGGCCGCGCTGTTCGGCCAGCTGGTAGTGGAAGCCGCCGCCCTTGCCGATCTGCCAGTGCAGCCCCGTCTTCGCCGGCCCGTGCACGTGCATCCGGTACATGCCGAGGTTGTGCCCATGGCCGTCCGGGTGCTCGGTGTAGACGAGCGGCAGCGTCACGAACGGCCCGCCGTCCTCCGGCCAGAGCTGCAACGCCGGCAACTGGTCGAGGCGAACCTCCGAGGTCACGACCTCGGTCACCGGCCCCCGGGTCACGCGCCGCAGGCCGACGCGCGCGGCCGCGGTCGCGAGGTCGCGCGCCTGCCAGAGCTTGGCCGGCGTCGGCGGCATGTCCTGCACGAGGCCGACGAGCCCCTTGATGAAGGCGAGCGGCCGGTCGCCGAAGGCCTGGGCGGCTCGCGCGGGCGTACCGAACAGGTTGGTGACCAGCGGGAACGACGCCCCCTTCACACGCGTGAAGAGCAGCGCCGGACCGCCCGCCGCAATGACGCGACGGTGGATCTCGGCGACTTCGAGACGGGCGTCGACCGGGGTGTCGACGACCACCAGGTCGCCGTCGCCCCGAATCCGACGCAGAAAGCTGCGAAGGTCGGGATGTGGAGTGGACACGCTTACCGGGGATCCGCGGGCAAGGACGCCTTGCCCATTTCCTGCGCCAGTTTCACCAGCGCGCGGGCCACGGCCATGCGCGCTGCATCGGGTGAGCTCTTGCCGAGCGCCTGCGCCACCTCGGCGTAGGACAACCCGAGCTCTACCCTTGCGACGATCGCCTGGCGGTCTTCGTCCCGGAGTCGCGACAGCGCGCCCTCGTAGCGCTCCACGGCCTGCGTGCCGATCGCCGACTCGAGCGGCGACGCGGTGTTGTCGGTGTGCTGGTCCGCTTCGAGTTCCTCGGGCGGCGGACGCCGCTGCGCCCGACGCACTTCATCGCGAATGCGGTTGATGACCGCCTGGCGCAGATAGGCGTGCAGGGCGCCGTCGTGGCGCATCTCGAAGCCCTTGAGGCGCCGAAACGCGTGCACGAGCGTCTCCTGCACCAGGTCTTCGGTCTCGAGCAGGTCGCGCGCGTACTGCGGCAACCGGCCACGGGCCCAGCGACGCAGGGGCGGCAGGTACCGGCTGAACAACAGATTGACGGCCTCGGCGTCACCCTGCTGCGCGCGCGTCAGCAGCTCGACCGTGGCGTCGAGCGCCGGGTCGTTGTCGAAGGCGTCGTCGGCGGTGGGAGGGGTACCGGGCGAGTCAGTCATGGCGCAATGCGGGCGTGGCACCGGCGGCGAGGGCCCGGATGCCATCCCGATCTAGTCGGTAGGTCTGCCAGTCGTCAAGCGGAATTGCCCCGAGCTGGCGATAGACACGGATGGCGGGCTCGTTCCACGTGAGCACCGCCCACTCGAGCCGGCCGCAGTCGCGCGCCTCGGCAACGCGTGCCAGTTCGGCGAGCAGGGCGCGGCCGACGCCGCGGCTGCGGGCGTCCGGCACCACGAACAGGTCTTCGAGGTGGATGCCCGGGCGCGCGAGAAAGGTGGAGTAGGTCTGGAAGAACAGCGCGAAGCCGACGTCACGCCCGTCGAGGTCGGCAATCAGCACCTCGCCGGCCGGATGCTCGCCGAACAGCGTCGCCTCGAGCGTGGCCGCAGTGGCCAGCACCTCGTGGCGCAGCCGCTCGTAGTCGGCCAGCTGCTCGATGAAGCCGAGGATCGCCGGCACGTCGGCGCGTGTGGCTCGACGGATGCGAAGCGCGGGAGCGGTCGGGGTCTCAGGCACGGGCGGTCGTGAGTCGAGCGTCACCGGGTCGTACCCGGCACACCGCAGCCGGGGTAGCGGTGGATATTTCGGAAAGCGCGGATCGGTCCTGGCCCGAAGGCAGAGGAAGAACACGGTCCCGCGCGCGGAACGGACCACTTGTGCCTGTTGGCACGTCCCGCACTCCCCCGGCGGCACCATACTACAATCCCCCCATGACACCGGCGTATACGAGGGCCCAGGCCCCATGAGCTCGTCGATGGCCACCACCCGCGGCATTCGCGTCAGCGTGGACGCACGCTTCTCGGCGGAACACTCCGCGCCTGAACGTCAGCACTGGTTCTTCCTCTATACGATTCGCATCGAAAACGTCGGGGACCTGACGGTGCAACTGCAGAGCCGTCACTGGATCATCACCGACGGTGACGGACATGTCGAGGAAGTCCGCGGCCCCGGCGTCGTCGGTGAGCAGCCCGTGCTCATGCCGGGCGAGGCCTTCGAGTACACGTCCGGGTGCCCGCTCACCACCCCGCTCGGGTCGATGATGGGCACCTATCAGATGGCGGCGCCCACCGGCGAGACCTTCGACGTGGAGATCGCCCGGTTCGACCTGCGCGGGCCCTACACGGTGCACTGATCGCGCCGGGCGGGTCGGCGCGGGCGTCGGCGTGCGGCCGTGTCGCTCACGCACCAAGCGGCTGCACGGCGATGGCGTACTCCTCGACGATGCGGCCGCCGATGAGATGTTCCTGGATGATTCGCTCGAGCACGGGCGGGTCGCAGGCGCCATACCAGACGCCTTCCGGATAGACGACCGCCACGGGACCGCCGACACAGATCCGCAGGCAGTTGGCCTTGGTCCTGGCCACGCCCCCCTCGTCGGCAAGTCCGAGCTTCTTGAGACGGGCCTTGAGGTAGTCCCACGCCTCGAGGGTCCGCTCGCGATCGCAGCACTTGGGCTTGGCCGGGTCGCAGCACAGGAAGATGTGCCGGCGCGTCACCGGCACACCGATGGCCTCGGCCTTCCGTTGCTGCGCCCCGAGCACCTCCGGCGGCAGCCCGCTCGCCTCCCGGCGCTTCTTCATCAGTAGAGGACCGCGCCGCTCACCCGCACCCAGTAGATCTTCTCGGTGGGCTCGGCCGGCACCGGTTTGCCGCTGTTCTCGACCGACTTGGCGTGGTCGCCGTGCGCTTCGCGGACCGGCGACGTGGCGATCTCCTCGAAGGTCCCCTGCGCCGACACCTTGCGGCCAGCCGCGTCCTTCGGGAACACGATGACCCCATCGCGGGCCTTGAAGCGGACGCCCCGCCCCAGCGCGGGATCGGCAATCTCGATCCAGCACCCCATCGACTGGCACACCCTGGTGATCACGCCGTCGACGCGGACGGTCTTGCCCGCGTGGGTCTTCGGCGAGTCGAGGAGCGAGGCCATGGGCACCGCGCGGGTCAGCGAGACTCCATCTCCGTAGGTCTTGCCGGTATCGTCGGCCGACGCGGTGACCGTCCCGACGGTACACAGCGAGAGGGCGAGGGCAAAGGAAAGCAGGCGCATGGCAGACATGATGCCCCGATTGTCGCCGGCGCGCATCAGGGCGTCGTGCGCCGCGACGGCCGCCAGCGCGGACGCCACTGTCGGCACCCCGACACCACGCGCAGACCGGACGCGCTCGACCCGCGTCAGGCGACAGGAGGCCCCTGGGGCCACTGCGGCCGAAATGCGGCGAGAAACGCGCGGAAGCCGGCCTCTACGACAGCAATCGGCGCCTGCCCGAGTTCCGTGAATGACGGTCCCGTCGGGCGACGGCCCGTCTGGCACCGCGCTTGCTCAAGAAGGAGCCGAACACGGGAGCCGGCGCTCCCGGGAGGCACGAGGACACCATGAGCACAGTACAGGCCACGTCGGCCACGGCAGTCCAGGACCTGGCGAAGAACCTGATCAAGACGTTCGACGCCAACAGCGACGGGCAGCTCGGCCAGGACGAGTTCGGCTCGTTCCTGTCGCAGCTGATGAGCGGCATCCAGACCGCCAGCGGCACCCTCTCGGCGTCCAGTCAGACGGCGACCCCGGGGCTGCAGACGCTCTCCAAGGGCCCGCTGCGGCGCGACCTCTTCGAAGGCTTCAACTTCGACCGCGAGCAACTCGTCGAGAAGTCCGCCAAGGATGCCTTTGCGAGTCTGGCGAGCGGCGCCGGCGCGGTGCCGGCCACCAAGGCCGAGGCCGAGAGCTGGTTCAACCAGAACATCAAGTCCGGCATGGAATCCCTCGGCCACAAGGTCGACTGGGTCCAGGGCGACAAGTTCCAGTTCAGCAACTGGCAGGGCTCGTGGGTCGTGGACTTCGTCCGCGGCGCCGATGGTCCCAACCCGTCGTTCAGCTGGCAGGCCGATCCCGCGGGGGCCAGCCTCACGTAACCGGCTCGCCGATCCCCGTCTCTCCTCTTCTCCCCAACGCCGTCGGTGCCTCGTCGCCGACGGCGTCTTTTTCGTGGCGTGCCCGGCCCGACCCCACCCCGTCCGCGCCGGGCCGTCTGGACGCGACGTCCCCACGACGACAACGGGGCGCCGCGGTCTCCCGCGCCACCCCGTCACCGCACGTGTCCGTGTCTGCTTACTGGACGCTCGGGACTCGCCGTTCGAGCGGTGCCCCGACGACGCGATCGCGGCGGGTCAGGAGGCTGACGACGAAGGGCTCCCCGTCGATGTCGAAGGTGACGCGCGTGATCGCCTGGCTGCCCGGCACGCGAATCGAGTAGTCGCGCCCCTCCACCACGGCCGGCAGCGACAGGGCGCAGTGCCCCTCGAGCAACGCCTTGACGTTGCCGCCGGTCATGTTGGTCAGCTCGCCCACCGCGTCCTGCATGTCCTCGAGGGTGGCACTGCCCTCCTCGATCTCGAACATCACCGACGCCGCGCGTCGCGCCACGTGCTCGGGGACCTGCAGGACCAGGGCACCGGCCCAGGCCCCGGTGATGTTGATGACGCCGTCCAGCGTCCGCCCGCCCGGCACCGGCGGCACCGGCTCGTCGTGCGGAATGGCCTCCAGATTCAGCGTCGCGCCCCAGATGTACTGCGTGAGGGAGATGATTTCCTGCTCGAGATACTGCATGGGGATCTCCGTCCTCTGGGACTAGGCCAGGGCACGCAGCGCCGGCTGCGGCTCGGACCCGATGCGATAGCAACCGGTCTTGCTGAAGGGCAGGCGCTCGAACCGGTCATCCAGGCTCCGCGTCGTTTCGGCCGCGCCGAGGAACAGGTACCCGTCCTGGCGCATCACCCCACGGATCCGCGTGAGGATGGCACTCTTGTCCGCCGTGTCGAAGTAGATCAGCACGTTGCGGAGGAAGACGATGTCCGGCGCCGTCATCGACGGCAGCGGCTTCATGAGGTTGAGGAACTCGAAGCGCACCATCGAGCGGATCTTGTCGTTGATCTGCCACTCGAGGCCCTTCTTCTCGAAGTACTTCACGAGGTGCGTCGCCGGCAGGCCACGATTGACCTCGAGTTGCGAGTACAGGCCGCCGCGGGCCCGCGCCAGGACATCGGTCGAGATGTCGGTGGCCAGGATGTCGACCTTCCACGACGCCAGTTCCGGGATGTCGAGCAGCGTCATGGCGATCGAGTAGGGCTCCTGCCCCGTCGACGAGGCGCCACACCAGATCTGCAGACGGCGGCTGGTCCGGCGCGCCTCGATCAGCTTGGGCAGGATCTCCTTGCGCAGCACCTCGAACGGCTCGACGTCGCGGAAGAAGATCGTCTCGTTGGTCGTCATCGCCTCGACGACCTTGGTATGCAGGGGGCCCTTCAGGCGCCCGAGCCGCGCGATGAGATCGGACGTGGACGCGATGCCCTCGCGACGCGCGAGAGGGCTCAGGCGCGCCTCGACCAGGTATTCCTTCCCCTGCTCGAGCACGATCCCGGCTTCGCCGCGAATCAGCGTGCGCACGATGTCGAATTCTGCCTGGGTGATGGCCATGCTCACACCGCTTCCGTGCGACTCATGTCGCGGGAGGCCACCGGGTGGGGGGCGGCCCCCGCGGTCGGGATACCTGAGACGCGCCGCGTGATCTCTGCGGCCATTTCGGCGAGGGGCACCACCCTGTCGGCGAGCCCGGCCCGGACGACGAAGCCGGGCATGCCCCACACGACACTGCTGGCTTCGTCCTGCGCCAGCACCTGGCCGCCGACGTCGCGAATGCCCTCACAGCCCCGCAGTCCGTCCTGTCCCATGCCGGTCAGAATCACGCCGAGCGTCCGCACGCCGTAGACATGCACCACGGAACGGAACAGCGGATCCACGGCCGGACGACACGAGTTCTCCGGGGGGCCCTGATTCAGCGCCACGCGCACATCCGTGCCGTGGCGTTCGAGCACCATGTGGAAGTCGCCCGGCGCGATGGTGATCGTCCCGGGCGTGATCGCCATGCCGGCGGCTGCCTCGCGCACGTGCAACGGCGACTGGGCGTTGAGGCGCTCCGAGAGCAGCCGCGTGAACATCGGCGGCATGTGCTGCACGATGACGACCGGCACCTTCAGATCGGCAGGCAACGCCGGAATGAGGGCCGCGAGAGCGTTGGGACCACCGGTCGACACCCCGATCGTGACGATCGCCGGGCGCGCGTCGGGTCCCGTCGGCCGTGGCGCAGGCCTGGGCGGCGCCACCGGCGTCTGGGCCACCGGGCGCGGCGCGGCTGCCGGGATGACGATGCGTCCGGCGAGGCTCTTGATGCGCGGAATGAGTTCCTCGCGCACCCGCTGCTGGGCCAGGGCGACGCTGCCGACATTGGCCGGCTTGGTCACGTAGTCGGACGCGCCGGCAGCCAGGGCGTCCAGCGTGGCCGTGCCCCCGCGCTCGCTCAGCGTGCTGAACATGATGACCGGCAGCTTGGGGTAGATCGGCCGCAGGGCACGCACCGTCTCGATGCCGTTCAACTCCGGCATCTCGACATCCATCGTCACGACATCGGGATTGACCTGCGGGATCTTCTGCAGGGCGATGCGACCGTTCGGGGCCGTGCCGACGACTTCGATCTCCGGGTCGTCGGCCAGCGCGTCGGTCACCAGTCGTCTCACGACGACGGCATCGTCCACGATGAGCACACGGATGCGGGTCATGGCGATGAGCGTCCAGCTACTCGGTCAGTCCAAGGATGCGGAGCTTGTCCGCGATGACGTCGCGGGTGAACGGCTTCATGACGTATTCGTTGGCCCCGGCGCCGAGCGCCCGCGCCATCTGGGACATCTCCGTCTCGGTCGTGACCATCATCATGCGGAGGCTGGTGAAACGGGCATCCTGGCGCACGGCCTCCACCAGTTCGAGTCCGTTCATCTCCGGCATGTTCCAGTCGACCAGGGCGAGATCGGTGTCCTCGTGCGACTGCAGGTGGGTCAGCGCCTCGCGGCCGTGCCCGGCCTGCGACACCTCGAACCCGAGTTCCTGCAGCATCCGGGACAGCATGAGCCGCATGGCCCGGGAATCATCGACGACGAGTGCTTTCATGGAAGTCATCCCTGCACGGTGGCGGGACACGAGGCAGACGCGCCGGGTGCCCTGGAAGACCCTGACGCGGAGGCGCGCCGGGCGACGACATGTCGATGGAGCAGCTGGCGGCCCGTGCGGCGAAGACGGCCGTCGAGGCGCGCCTGTGGTAGCCCGTCTGCGTCGAGAGGTGGGCCGCCATGGCCTGACGCCGCGCCTGCTCACGCGCGCAGAACCCGGTGATGGTCGGCACGAGGGCACGATCACGATGCCAGACCGGCCATCCGTGTGCGGCCGCCTCCACGATGCGGCGAGCCGCCGGCACCGCGGCCTCGCGCGCTGCCAGGGCAGCGTCGCGTCGGGCGCGGATGTCGTCGATGGTGTACAGCAGCGCCGGCACGTCTGCCGCCACGTTGCGCGGGACGCCGAGGTCGCAGACCAGCGGGCGTGACGCCTCCGCCGGGCAGGCGACGGTCGCGACGGGACGGGCGGAGGAGAACATGGCGGCGGTGAGGACCGGTGCCGTCGAGGCCGTGGCACCGGTCACGATATCGGCATCGGTCTGCCACTGCTCCAACGCGGGCAGCGTCGCCGCTCGTCCGCCGATGTGGGCGGCGAGCGCGTCGGCGCGGCCGGCCTCGCGGCTGACGATGGTCACGTCCAGGCCGCCGTGCTTGCCGAGGTGTCGGGCCACGTCGGTGGCCACGGCGTAGGCCTGCTTCACCTGCCCCGCCACAGGCACGTCACCGAGCAGGGCCGACGACAGTCCGGCCGCGACCTCGAAGAGATGGACGGCCGCCGCGTGGCCTTCGTGCCGCATGAGCAGGCAGGCCGGATCGGTGACGCGGGCATGCGCCCGGTCCCGCCGCAGCAGCTGCAGCCACTGCGTCGCCGCCTCGCCATCGTCGAACGACAGGGCAGCCCGGAGATCCAGGGACGCCTGGCGGACGTCGACGCCGAGAAGAACCAGAGGCATGGGCGGAACGTGCGGTGGGCGGTGGACGACACGCGGCGGGCGCGACGGTCGACTGGCCGCTGCGCCACGCCCGCGCGCTAGTAGCGGAAGCGCGAGATGAGCTGCTGCAGTTCGCTGGCCATCCGGGCGAGCCCGGCGGCGGCGTTCTGCGAGTCGCTGGCGCCGTCGCTCGTGCTGCGGGCCGCCTGGGCGACGCCGGTGATGTTCTCGGCAATCTCCGAGCTGCCGCGCGCCGCCTCGCTGACGTTGCGGGCGATCTCGTTGGTCGTGGCCGTCTGTTCCTCGACGGCGCTGGCGATGGTGTTCGAGATGTCGTTGATCTGGTTGATGATCACCGTGATCTCGGCGATGGCCCGCGTCGCCCCGCGGGTATCGCTCTGGATGGCCTCGATCTTCTGGCTGATGTCCTCGGTCGCCTTGGCGGTCTCCTTGGCCAGCTCCTTGACCTCGTTGGCCACCACCGCGAAGCCCTTGCCGGCCTCCCCGGCACGCGCCGCCTCGATCGTGGCGTTGAGCGCCAGCAGGTTGGTCTGCTGCGCAATCGACGTGATCACCTTGATGACCTTGCCGATCTCGGCGCTGCTCTCACCGAGCTTGGCCACCGTGGTGTTGGTGGTCTCGGCCACCCGCACCGCCTGCGTCGCGACCTTGGCCGCGTCGTTGGCGTTCTTGGCAATCTCGCGGATGCTCGCGCCCATCTCCTCGGTGCCCGTGGCCACCGTCTGGACGTTCTTGCTGACTTCCTCGGAGGCCGCCGACACGACGTTGGCCTGGGCCGAGGTCTCCTCGGCGTTGGCCCCCATCTGGCTCGCCACTGCCGTCAGTTCCTCGGAGGAGCTGGCCAGCGTCTGGGCGTTGTGGGCGATGGCGCAGACGCTGACGCGCAGGTCGGACAGGAACTTCTGCAGGCCCTCGCCCATCTGGCCGACCGCATCGGCGCCGCTCACCGCCACCTGACGCGTCAGGTCACCTGCCGCGGCCGCGTTGACGACCTCCAGCATCGCATCGACCTTCTCCTTGAGATCGCGTGCCGCGTTGCGTTCGCGCTCCTCGGCCTTGCGATTCTCCTCTTCCATCTTGATGCGGTCGGTGATCACGGCCCAGCTGACCATCGTGCCGACGTACTCGCCGGCCTTGTCGCGCACGGCGCTGACCTGCAGCTCGAGGATCTCGTCGCCGAGGTGGATGCTGGCCTTGTGCGGCAGGTTGCCGGCATCGGCCAGCATGCGGCGCTGATGCTCCGGCCGCTGGTGGAAGATGTCGATGTTCTGCCCGATCATCGCGTCGGCCTTCACCGGCAGATGCGCCTCGAGCGTCCGCAGCGTCGTCAGCGACGACGGGTTCATGTACTGGATGCGCAGGTCGCGATCCGCGAACATGATGTTGACCGGCGCGTTGTCGAGCATCGAGGTCGTCCGTGCGAGGTCGTCCTGCACGTGCGCCAGCTCGTCGCGATAGCGCGCCAGCTCGCCGTTCTCGGCCGCCTGCGCCGCCGAGAGGTTTTCTTGCGCCACGGCTGCCATTGCGGCCGCGCCCGTGAACCGCCCATTCGCCATCGGCGACGCCTTCTTGCGGGCGGCCCTGCCGGCCAGCGCGCGGCGCGTCCCCGCGCCAGTGGTGGTGTCCGTTCCGGCAGCGGTATCCATCGACGCCGTGTTCACCACCTGCGACTGCAGCGGGGCCACTGCTCCGATGACCTCGTCGATGAGACCCTCGGGCACGCCAACCTCGGCCAGTGCCGCCGTCAGGTGAGCCGCGACGCGCCCGGAGTCTTCCGCCGTGATGGCGAGGTGGGCGTGCGCGGTCTCCATGTCGCGACCGCGGTAGACCTGCGGGCCGCCGAGCGCCTGGATGAAGAAGGCGTTCTGCCGTCCCTTCAGCCAGCGCATGTTGACGCCGACGAAGTGCGGCGCCAGTGCCTCGTCGGCCAGTACCCGCACGTAGAAGGCGTCGACGGTGGCCTTGATCGCCGGCACGCCGCCGAGGCGTTCGAACAGGGTGACGTGTGGCACGGAGGCCAGTGTGGCGGTGGACATGGATGTTCCCCTGCAGTCGAGGCGCCGACTAGTGGGCGCGGTCGCCGACGTCGCTGCCGTCGACGATGGCCGCGCGCTCTTCGTCGAGCAGCAGCAGCAGCCGATCCTTCAGCTTGTAGACGCCGCGCACGAGGTCCCGCATCGGTCCGGCGAGGGTGTCCGGCGCCAGCTCGAACTGGGCCTCGGCTACCTCGACGACGTCGCCGATGTCGTCGACCAGCAGGCTGACGACGCCGTCGCCCGTCCTCACCACGACGTTCATGGGCAGCTCGCCGTCGACGCGATCGCCGAGACCGAGGCGACGCCGCAAGTCGATGGCGGTGACGATCTGGCCGCGAAGGGCGATGAGCCCCTCGACGACCGGCGACGCCAGGGGAACCCGCGTCAGCTCCTGGTAGCGGATCACTTCCTGGACCTTGAGGACCTCGACGCCGAAATGGAGTTGGTCGAGGACGAACGTCGCGAGCTGACGTGGCGGGGTCTGCGGGTCGGTGGCATGCACGACATCACTGGGTGTCATGACGGGCCTCAGGCGACCGCCGCGGCTTCGAAGAGCCCGGCGTCGGCAAGCACGGCATCGGCATCGAGCAGGTCGGTGACCTGCTGCTGCAGGACGGTCGAGCCGATGATGCCGCGGCGACGGTGCCGGGTATCGACGACGACGACCTGCTGCACGATGTCGACGATGCGCTCGACGATCAGCCCGACGTGCTGGCCGTTGAACGAGAAGACGATGACCTGCAGCGGATCGACCGTCGACTCGGTCCGGTGGAAGTACCTGGCCAGCGAGACGAGCGGCAGGATCTCGTCGCGGTACTGCACCACGACGCGGTCGCCGGACCGCTCGAGCAGGCTGCGCGGGAATTCCTCGAGGCGGGCCACGAGCGACAGCGGCAGCGCCATGCGGTCGCGTTCGGAGGCCTGGAACACCAGCAGCGTGCGGGTGTCTTCGGCGGCCGCGGCAGCGCCCTCGCTGGGCGAGGTACTGGTGGTGCCCGAGCGCGTTTCGGAGACCACCTGGGCCATCTGGCCGAGGCCGAGCACGTCGAGAATCAGTGCCACCTTGCCGTCCCCCATGATGGTGGCGCCGGCGAACGAGGTCAGGCCCTTGAGCTGCTTGCCGAGCGGCTTGACGACGATCTCCTCGGTGTCGTGCACCGTCTCGACGACGAGCCCGAACTGGCGCTGGTCGGCCTTCAGCACGACGATGTTGACCGCGTCGTCACTGGTCAGGACCGGCTTGAGCTTGAGCGCCGAGTGCAGATGCACCAGCGGCAACAGGTTGCCGCGCAGGCGGTAGAACAGCGCCTTGCCGATGCGCTCGATGCCGGCCGCGACGTGGGCACCCTCGAGGCGCACCAGTTCGAGCAGGCTGACCTGGGGGATGGCGAAGCGCTCGCCCCCCGAGGACACCATCAGCGCGGGGATGATGGCCAGGGTCAGCGGAATCTTGATCCGCAGCGTGGTGCCGCGACCAGCCACGCTCTGGATGTCGACGGTGCCACCGATCTTCTCGATGTTCGTTTTGACGACGTCCATCCCGACACCGCGGCCCGACACGTTGGTGATCTTCTCGGCGGTCGAGAACCCGGGCAGGAAGATCAGCTTGATGACGTCGTGGTCCGACAGGCGCTGGGACTGGTCGGTGGTGATGAGGCCGCGAGACAGGGCGCGCTGGCGCACCTTCTCGGCGGCGATGCCGGCGCCATCGTCGCTGATCTCGATGTTGATCTGGCCGCCCTCGTGGAAGGCACACAGACGGATGGTGCCCTCGGGGCGCTTGCCGCTGGCGACGCGGGCGGCCGGGCCCTCGATGCCGTGATCGACCGAGTTGCGGATGATGTGCGTGAGCGGGTCCTTGATCGCCTCGATGATCGTGCGGTCGAGGTCGGTCTCCTTGCCCTCCATCTCGATGCGGACCTGCTTGCCGCACATCGAGGCGAGGTCGCGGACCACGCGGGGGAACTTGCTCCAGACGTTGCCGATCGGCTGCATGCGGGTCTTCATGACCCCTTCCTGCAGTTCGGACGTCACGACGTTCAGCCGCTGGGTCGCGTTGACGAACGATGCGTCGTTGTTCTGCGTGGTGAACTGGAGAATCTGGTTGCGCGCGAGCACGAGTTCGCCGACCAGATTCATCAGCTTGTCCACCAACCCGACGTCGACGCGCAGCGAACTGTCGGAGACGCCCTGCTTGCGATCGTCGCCGCTGGCGTGGTCGTCGGCCGGGGCGTGGTCGTGGTCCTCGGCCGCCGGGGCCTCGACGGCAGCCACGGCCTCGTCGGCCGCCGGCGCAGGCATG
>NZ_JALHPM010000159.1:0-14932 GCF_022842525.1 Luteitalea sp. | reverse complement strand
TTGTGACCGCATCGCCCAGCACCTCAATCGCCGCCCACGCAAGCGCTTGGGGTTTCGCACGCCGGAGGAATGCTTCTATGGTCAGTAGTCAGTGTTGCAGTTCAAAGTTGATCTCAAAGATGAAGTTTTCGGCAGCGACAATTTCGTTGCCGAAATCGCCTTCAAGTCAACTGACCCTCTCGGCCAAACAGGTCTTCCCAAAGCGTATGACTACATCATCTGGTACAGCCGAGAGCACAAACAGATGCGGTACCGGCCTGTCTATCAGGAGCGCGACATTTCGCAGGACTACGAATATCGGCTCGTGGAAGACGGACCCGTTCGGGCCAAACGGCTGTCCGATGACGAGTTTAGGGCGAGGGGTTCTGCGGTCGGCGTGTTTCGTCGTCGCCCGCTTACGTCATCCGGATTTACGCCCAGCTGTACATACAGCTTCGATCTTGGCGGCGTGACTTGCAGCCCCTTCGGGAGCGGCAAGAGTTGGTCGACCAACCGAGATGGCATGGAGCGACTAAAGCTGGCTGAGAGGTTGTTCTTGATCGGCAAGACGCCATATATGAAGGCCTACTTTAGTGACTTTCCGGTGACTGAGCTGGAGAACGTCTGGCCGGACAAGCCAGGTGCGGTGGGGCAGGCGTACGTCGTTCAAACTGCGACGAAGTTCATCGAGAGATGTATGTTGATGGCGACGGATCCTGGCGATCTCGTACTCGATCCGACATGCGGCTCTGGAACGACAGCGGCGGTGGCAGAACAGTGGGGCCGTCGATGGATCACCTGTGACACCAGTCGAGTCGCGGTCACGCTTGCGCGGACGCGCCTCATGGCCGCGCGCTACCCATGGTTCACACTCGCCGACTCGCTCGAAGGCCAGAAGAAGGAGTCGGAAGTCACCGGCAAGGTCCCGCCTGCATTCAAGATTGAGGGCGACATCAAGAAGGGGTTTGTCTACAAGCGCGTGCCACATGTCACGCTTAAGTCGATAGCCAACAATCCGGACATCAAAGAGGGCATGACGCGCGATCAGATCGACGCCGCCATCCTGCGCCACGCCGACACGGAGCTGCTATTCGACAAGCCGTACGAGGACGGCAAGCGCATCCGCGTGACCGGGCCCTTCACAGTCGAGAGCCTTTCGCCGCACCGCGTGCTGTCGGCGGACGACGAGCGTCCGCGCAGCGAGCAAGAGGGGCAGCGCGACAGTGTCGCGGGTCAGTTCGAGACCATGATTCTCGACAACCTCCGAAAAGCCGGCGTGCAGAACACCGTGAAGAACGAGCGTCTGGTGTTCGACCGACTAGAGTCGCTGGCCGGCACGTGGCTCCACGCGGCAGGCGCCTATACGGATGCAGATGGCACGGTGCGCCGCGTGGCTGTCTCCATCGGACCCGAGCACGGCACGGTGGGCCCGAACCAGGTGAAGGAGGCGGCCAAGGAAGCCGTGTTGGGCGTGGGGTACGACGTGCTCATCGTGTGCGGCTTCGCCTTCGACCCGCATGTGTCGGAGGAGGCCAAGCGCTACGGCAAGCTGCAGGTACTCACCGCGCGTATGAATCCCGACCTGAGTATGGGCGACGAGCTGCTGAAGAAGACCGGCGCCGGCAACCTGTTCATGGTGTTTGGCGAGCCGGATGTCGACATCGCGCCCGTGGACGTAGACGGCAACCTCCAAGTGACCCTGCGCGGCGTCGACGTCTACGACCCTACCACGGGCGCCATTCGCAGCAACTCCACCGACGACATCGCGTGCTGGTTCATCGACACCAACTACGACGGCGAAAGCTTCTTCGTACGCCACGCGTACTTCACGGGTGCCGACGAGCCGTACGAAAAGCTAAAGCGCGCACTGAGGGCCGAGATCGACGAAGCGGCGTGGTCCACCCTATACAGCACAGTGAGCCGCCCGTTTGCCCAACCCGAGACTGGCAAGATCGCCGTCAAGGTGATTAACCACTACGGGGATGAAGTGTTGAAGGTGTTCGTAGTGGCCTCTGTGCACGACTGAGCGATGGCGAGGAACCGGCTCATCCAGCTTGCTCGGCGGTGGCGCCCAAGTGCCGAGGACCCACTGGGTGATGACAAGAAGCGTCTGCTTGATTACTTGATTGACAACGAGGTGACGGCCTCCAATCCGAAGCCGATTGAAGATCTGTTGGCGGTGCCGTTCGGCGGCCGGTACAAGCGCAGTGCGTTTCAGCATAGAATCGTGGGTCCGTTGCGCCGTGAGCCTGCCGTGTTTATCGGGGTGAGCAACGCTGGCCTGTTCCTGGTTACGAGTGCCGTGGACGCGGCGACAACGCTCGACTTCTACGCCACACGGCTACGGGCAGAGCAGAGACACGTCCGGAGCCTGCGTGCTCTCGCTCGGCGGACGAAGCTCTTTGAGGCCGTCGACACCGAGTCTGCGCCAGCGGGTCCTGCGATCGTCTACATGGATGAATCCGGGTCTCCGGGCGTCGGCGACGAGCACGACCAGCACTTTGTCGTCGCCGCTGTGATGCTTGAGTCGCATGCCGAGCTAGCGCGTCTTGAGCAGCGGTTCAAGAACGCACTCGCAATCGTTCGTCGCGATCCTACGGGGGAAGCCAAGGCGTCGAGTTTCAGCAAGCGAAACCTCAGGCTTGTGCTTCGCGAGCTGTCATTGGCCGAGTACGTATGGGCGGCTGTGTGCTTCGACAAGGCGCGCTTGGAATCTGCTGGATTTCGTGACCCGACGACCTTGTACCGCTACGCGTTTCGCTTCGTCATCGAAGATCTGTTGGCAGTAACCTGGCGCCCGACTGTGGTCCTCGACGAATACTCGACACCGACGTTCCAGCAAGAGTTAGCGGCGTATCTGCTCCGGCACACCACAGGGTCGCCCCAGACCATTCAGTCGATTCGGTTTAGCCAGAGCAGCAAGGACAGGCTGGTGCAGCTCGCGGACCTCGTGGCAGGTGCGGTACGAGCCGCTGCGATGGGAAACGACGGGCCGCTTCGTGAGATCGAGCATCTGTCCCTCAGGGTGTCGTACTGGCCGCCCCCGGAAGAGTGATTCCGCAGGCTACACTCCGCGTCGCCGAGCCCGATGCATGTTGCGCTAACACGCGCTGCTGGCTGCGACGTAAGCGGATGTGAGGGGCTCGTCGCAAGCGCAACGGGCCACAAGGGGGCAATGCAGATGGCTACAGGCACTGGCCTGTCCGGCAGGGCCACCTTGACGTAACCCCGCCGGGAGCAGTACGACGGTACGGCGTGCGGGTCGGGGAGCCTAAACTCGCGCCGCACCCTGCATGCCGGCAACGGAACGTGCGCTTCCGTGGGCTGACGGTCAACGCCGCGGCCGTCATCGCACGTGCGACCTCCTCTGTCACGCATGTGTGCATCCACGCGTCGCGCAGCAACACACCTGTGACCTGCCGTGTCACAGCCCTTCCGGATGATGGCTCCGTTGATACGCACGATGCAGAAACGCGTCGTGCCCTTCCCCAACGGAGACACAGATGATCACGTCCTACAAGAACGGCGCCTGCGCGATGGTGCTGGCGGCAGCGATGGCGTCCACCGGGTGCGGCACGATGTTCGGCGGCTCGCGGCAGCTTATTCAGGCCGCGTCGATCCCGGAGGGGGCCACGGTGGCGGCCGCGGGCACGGCCGGCTCGCGCACGCCCACGTCCCTCAGCCTCGAGCGCAAGAACAACTACGTGCTCGAGTTCTCCGCGCCCGGCTACACGACGCAGCGGGTGGACGTGCAGAAGTCGCTGCGTGGCGGCATCGTGGTGCTCGACATCCTGGGCGGGGTGCTGCCGGTGATCGTCGATGCCATCACCGGCGGCTGGTACAAGCTGTCGCCGGAGCAGGTGAACGCGATGCTCACGAAGGTGGATGCCACCACGCCGGGGCCGGACACGATTGGCGTGACGCTGAACCTCGACGGCGCCGGTCGCAGCGACAAGGCCGAGGTGGCGATCGTGTCCACGGTGCCTGGCGTGGCGGTGAGCGTGCGGACGCGGTGAGCGAAAGGCCCTCGCTCAGTGCGACGATGCCTTCGCACTGGCGAACAGCGGATTTGGCGTACTGCCCTTGGCCACCGCTACTCCGAATGTGCGTACCGCGGACTCCGTCCGCGCGCTCGTGAAGCTCTCGTGTGCCTGAATCCTGAACAGGCCGGCATCCGCCTGGTCCGGCATGCGGGATGCAGTCGTCGAGGCGGCGGAGGCGAGTGCCGAGGTGCTCCGCCACGGGAGCAACTTATATGTTGACTACTGCGGCCAATGGCTCTAGTGTCTGGCGCAGCGCATCAAGAAAGACCTCGGACTCACGCTATGTTCTACGCAGTGAAGCTGTCGAAAGACACCGACGGGTCATGGCTCGTGGACGTGCCCGCCTTGCCCTTCGTGCATACACACGGCCGTACGCGCGAGGCGGCGCTGGCGCGCGCCGTGGAGGCGGTGCTGACCGGCCTCGAGATGCTGGTGGACGACAAGGTCGAGATTCCCCGGCCGCTGCAGGCAGCGCCAGTCAGGGGAGACGCCGTGCGCTTGTCGGCGCTGGTGGCCGCCAAGATCGAACTGCACAACGCGATGTTGGCGCAGCGCGTGGGCAAGTACCGACTGGGGAAACTGCTCGACTGGCATCTGCCGCAGGTGGATCGGCTGGTCGACTTCCGCCATCAGTCGAAGCTGGACCAGATCGAGCAGGCGCTCTCCGCCCTCGGACGTCGGCTGGTTGTGACGAGCGCAGCGTAGAGACGCGTTCAAGATGTCGCGGCGGCTCCGCCGGTTGCCGATCGAGCGCGATGACGAGTAGGCAGCCGCGGGCACGGCCGGCTCGCGCACGCCCACGTCCCTCAGCCTTGAGCGCAAGAACAACGACGTGCTCGAGTTCTCCGCGCCCGGCTACACGACGCAGCGGGTGGACGTGCAGAAGTCGCTGCGGGGCGGCATCGTGGTGCTCGACATCCTGGGCGGGGTGCTGCCGGTGATCGTGGACGCCATCACCGGCGGCTGGTACAAGCTGTCGCCGGAGCAGGTGAACGCGATGCTGACGAAGGTGGATGCCGACGTCGCCGGTCGCGGTGACAAGGCCGAGGTGGCGATCGTGTCCACGGTGCCTGGCGTGGCGGTGAGCGTGCGCACGCGGTGAGCGCAAGGCCCTCGCTAGGACGCCGTCTTGGCGAGGGCGTCTGCCAGACGCACCTTGATGAACGCCTGTCGGGTCACGCCGAGACGCCGGGCCTCCTGATCGATGTCGCGCAGCAGGTCCACCGGGAAGTCCACGTTCACGCGTTGCACCGCGCGGCCAGGTCGCGTCGCCTTGGTCTGGTCCATGAGCGACGACAGATCCACGCCGTTGTCGTGCATGGCGTCGAGGGAGACGGCGGGGAGCGCCTTAGGCTTCGAAGTACGCTGCTGCTTCTTCATCACGTGCTCGCCTGACGGAGGTGATCCGGATGCGATCGCTCCGAATCGTAGTGAACGCCGACCACACCACGTTGCCGATTCGTCCGATGACCTGAATACGAGGTTCGTCGAGCGATCGGGCCGGAACCTCGAGCCGGTCGGCATCACTCCACAACGCCTGGGCGTCGATGAAGTCGATGCCGTGCTTTTCGAGGTTGGCGGTTGACTTCGCCGAGTCGAACTCGAAGTCCATGAGGTATAGAAAATATACCATTACTGCTGGTCAGGCAGTTCGCGCCGACGGCGTGCCGGAGCTGGTGCTGCTGCGGTAGCGAAGGCCTATCGCGTCTACGGTGTGGGCGCGGCTGCACGTGTGACCTGTCGTGTCACAGCCCGCCAGCGCAGGGTAGAGGCGCACGCCCGCAGATTTCGCGACCATCCAGCCCGCGCGCCGGTGCAATGTCAGCCACGTCCGCGCCCCAACTATCGGTTGGCCGTACGATTTACTGAGGAATCTCGGGCGATGCCCCCGCCGGGATGTCGGTTGGCGATCGTTCGCGAAATGGATACGATCGTTCTCGAAATGAGAACGACACTGCCTTTGGGCGCGACCCTCTTCGGTCGCACGCGCGAACGCGTGCTGGGGCTGTGCTTCAGCCGCCTCGACGAGCCGTTCTACGTACGCGAGGTGGCGCGGCTCACCGGCGGCGCCCTGGGCGCGGTACAGCGCGAACTCGGCGTGCTGGTGCAGGCCGGCATCCTCACGCGCGTCGTGCGTGGACGGCAGGTCGACTACCAGGCGAACCGGCAGTGTCCCGTGTTCGAGGAACTGCGCGCGATCGTTGCCAAGACGTCCGGTCTGGTGGACGTGCTCCGCAACGCCCTGGCGCCCGTGGCTGGTGGGGTCGAGGCGGCGTTCGTCTTCGGGTCGATGGCGCGCGACGGGGGCGGAGCCGACAGCGACGTGGATCTCTTCGTGATTGGTGCCGTGGCGCTGGGAGACCTCGTGGAGGCGCTGGCGCCCGTCGAGTCGCGCCTTGGGCGCGAGGTGAACCCGGTGGTGCAGTCCGCCGCGGAGTTCGCGCGCCGGGCGCGGCGTGGGGACCACTTCGTCAGCCGTCTGCTGAGCGAGCCCAGGCTCTTCGTGATCGGCGGCGACGATGTCGTTGAGCGACTGGCAGCGTCGCGGCTGGCTGACGCCCCACACGACCAGCGCGCGGGAGATCGGCGACCGCCAGCGTGCCGGCCTCGACGGTGCGGCGTCTCCAGGCCTACCGCAAGCGGCGCAACTCCACGGAGTACGACCACGCGGGCGTGACGTCCGACGCCGAGGCCGACGAGGTGCACGACGCCGCAGTCGTCGTGCGCGATGCGGTGGTGGAGTGGATTCGCGCCACCCGGCCGGAGCTGTTGCACGAAGGCTGACGCTGCCGAACGTTGCGGCGTGAACGCCGCTTGCCGTCGTGGGCAAGGCACCGCTGCCTACGAGGACGCCGCCTTGGCGAGGGCGTCTGGCCGGCTTCTCGCTCGATCGCTTGGTGGATGTGACGAGCGCGGCGTAGATAACGCTGGCACGGCGCGGGTTACGGGCTGGACCGCTTCGAAATCCACACCCCGTCCGCGGCCTGTTCCCACGGCAGCAGCGTCCCGTCGTCGAGCAGCTCGAATCGCTGCGCGGTCCGCGGAGCCTCGAGCAGTACGCGAATCGCGCGTCTCCAGATATCGACGCGTTCCACGATCCGTCGTGCCTGCCGAACGCGCGAGACGACGACCACTGCACGCGTAGGCTCCGAGAACAGGAAATCGTCGTCCTGCGTCAGGAACAGCACCTCTGGGTCCGTCAGGCGTTCACGAATTCCCGCGTCCGACACCCCGCGCAGGCCGAGTGTGATGATGTGCTCGGCGACCTCGCCATCCGCCAGCAGGCTGCGGAGCAGGGCGAGAGGGAAGTTCTCGTCGAGCAGAATCTTCACGACGCCTGGCGGACGGCGGGAGGCAGGTGCGCCGCCACGTGCGCCGCGTAGCCGAGCGCGGCGCGCACCTGCTCAATCGACAGCTGATACTCGGTGGCGACCGTCTCGACGGTTTCTCCGGCGGCGATGAGCCCGACGACGGTGGCGACATCGATCCGGGTGCCGGCGATGCAGGGCTTGCCGAACCGGACGTCGGGGTTCATCGAGATGCCTGGATAGATGTCCATAAGGGCCTGAACGGACTGTAGCATGCGGCACGCCGATCGCGACTGTGTGTAGCCGGTCGGGATCGCTCCACAACGCCTGGGCGCCGATGAAGTCGATGCCGTGCTTCTCGACGTTGGCGACCGACTTCGCCGAGTCGAACTGTGGTGACGAGCGCCGCGTAAGTGCGGCCCCGGGACTCGAGCCCCCTACGCCGTCATCAGGCGGCGTCCGCGCGGCCTGGGAATCGGCCGGCCCATATCGCGCGCGGCTTCCAGCCAGAGACTGATCGCGTCTTGCGCGTTGGCCACGGCTTCGGCGGGCGTGCCGCCGTGGGCCATGCAGCCCGGCAGTTCCGGAACATCCACCACGAAGGCGGCGTCCTCCCGGCTCCAGGCGACGACGAGTTCGTACTTGTGGGCCATGTCAGCCTCGCAGTCTGAGATTGTAATTGAGGATGGCGCGCCGAACGGGGCGCGGGCCGAGCGTGAGCAGCGCGTCGCAGGTGCTTCAGCGCATCACCGGCGAACCTTGGGCAGATTCTGCGCACGCGCGCGCATGGTCTTCGGATTCGCGTGACTTCTCGCGCGGCACGGTGCTCGCATTGTCCGGTGCCATGGCCGGATGTAGACTCCGTTCATGGCCGGGGAGGATCCGATGCGCTCGCCAGCGGCACGCGCCGACATGCGCCTCACCTACGACGACTTCGTGCTGTTTCCCGACGACGGGAAGCGCCACGAGATCATTGACGGCGAGCACTACGTGACCCCGGCGCCCAACGTGCGCCACCAACGGCTCGTGGGGCGGCTGCTGTACGAGATCGAGCGATATCTCAGAGCCAATCCGCATGCCGGCGAGGTGTTCGCCGCGCCGCTCGACGTGGTCCTGTCTCACTTCGACGTCGTCGAACCCGACCTGCTGTTCGTGGCCGGTGATCAGACGGACATCCTGACGGAGAAGAACGTGCAGGGGCCGCCAGCGCTGGTCATCGAGGTGCTGTCGAAGAGCACGCGCAAGCGCGACGCGCAGACCAAGCGGCGCCTCTTCGAGCGGACCGGTGTTCGCGAGTACTGGCTGGTGGATCCGGAACTCGACGCCGTGCAGGTATTCCGCCCGACGGCCGAGGGGCGGCTGGCCCGCGTGGCGGAGCTGACGGCGGAAGACGGCGGCGTGGTGACCACGCCCCTGCTGCCGGGGTGCCAGATCGACCTGCGCGAGCTGTTCCGCGCACACATCTAGTGCGGCTCGGCAATCCGCACCGGCGCCCTCACGTCCGCTGCTTCCATTCCGGTACAGCTCCCCGCCGCGCTCCTCTATACCCGGAGGGGCCACGGTGGCGGCCGCGGGCACGGCCGGCTCGCGCACGCCCACGTCCCTCAGCCTCGAGCGCAAGAACAACGACGTGCTCGAGTTCTCTGCGCCCGGCTACACGACGCAGCGGGTGGGCGTGCAGAAGTCGCTGCGTGGCGGCATCGTGGTGCTCGACATCCTGGGCGGCGTGCTGCCGGTGATCGTGGAGAAATGGCCATCTCTGGTCGCGGGGGCCGTGGCAGCCGCTGCCATGTGCAGCAAGGACCTGACCGGCGCGCCGTGATCAGAGCCAGAATCCAGCGCTCCGCCGCCCTGGCACGCGCCGTGAATGCGATCCGTCTCGTTCCCGGAAACCGGCGAGGCGTCAGAAATGGCATTGACAGCATATGTATTTGAAAACATAGTAGGTCATGGCGTGGAACGTTGAGTTCCACGACCTGTTCGTGTCGGAGTTCGGGGCGCTGGCCGAGGCGGTGCAGGATGAACTACTCGCCCACGTGTCGGTGCTGGAGGCCTAGCGGATGCGCGGTGGGCCTCGCACGCAGCGAAGGCGAGACAGGTCCACCGCATCAGGAAGCGACCATGACCAATCTTCAGCGGATCCGCAAGTCGCTCAGTCCTGCGCGCCGGCGCCGCATCGCCAGTCGCACCGCTGCGCTGATGGCCGACGAGCACACGTTGCAGAAGCTGCGCCGGGCCCAGGGAATGACGCAGGCGGCAATGGCGGAGGCGCTTGGCATCGGGCAGGACGGCGTGTCGCGGCTTGAGCAACGGAGTGACATGCGGCTCTCCACCCTCCGCGGCTACGTCGAAGCCCTGGGCGGCAAGCTCTCGATCGTGGCGGAGTTTCCCAGCCAGGGACCGGTAGTGCTCAGTGGCGGTGGTGGTGCCGAAGCCGCAGCTGGAAGCACGGGGCGTCCAACATCGCGAGGGACTCGCCGCCGTTCGGCGCCGTAGCGCGGGTGGCGACGCCGACAGCAGCCGGGGCGGCGAGCGCGAGCGTGCGGACGCGGTGAGGCTGCGCACGGGGATCGCAGAATGTGCAGGGATGGCGCGCCGCCCGCGCGCGGAAACTGCGCACTCGAGCCCGGTTGGCAGGGGCACCGCGAAGCACGAGCGCGCCCAACCTGGGCCTTTTTTCGCCGCCCGCTCGGGTGGCACGCTCGATGCACTCAGGGTGTGCCTGACCAGCCGCGGCGCTGCTGACATCGACGATATCAACCGACTACTATGGCCACGTGCAACCCCGGCGAAAGAGAGCCCCTGCGGACATTGATCCCCGAAGCCAGCCTGCGTACACCCTGACCGAGGCGGCTCACTACCTCCGGCTGTCTCCCGGCACCCTTCGGTCGTGGGTCGTCGGGCGACCGTATTCCACCAGCGTCGGCCCGCGCACCTTCGCGGCGCTGATCCGCCCGGCGTCGAAGCGGCCGCTGATGCTGTCGTTCTGGGATCTCGTGGAAGCCCATGTGCTGCGCGCGCTGCGCCAGGACCACCAGGTGAAAGTGGAGGCCCTGCGGAAAGCGCTCCGCTACGCCGAGGACACCCTGCAGATCGACAAGCTGCTGTTGCGCAAGGATCTGTTGGCAGCACCTGGCCGCCTGTTTCTCGATCGCTACGGTGAGCTCATCGAGTTGTCGGCATCCGGCCAGGTGGCGATGCGCAAGGTGTTCGAGCAGCACTTGCACCGGGTCGACTGGGACGGACGCAGCCTGCCGATTCGGCTCTATCCGTTCGTGTCCGTCGAGGGTGCCAGCGACGTGCGGCTCATCGCGATCGATCCCACCGTGGCGTTTGGTCGCCCCATCGTGCACCGTGCCGGCGTGTCGACGCAGGCCATCGCCGGTCGCCTCGACGCAGGCGAAAGCGTGAGCGACGTGGCCGCAGACTACGACCTCACGCCCGCGGAGGTTGAGCAGGCCGCCGTCTACGAACGTGCGGCGTGAACGTCGTCTTCTTCACCGACCGCGACCTGGGCAAGCAGTTCCCGGACAGCCTGCGCGCGGCGGGATGCCGCGTTGAGCGGCACGCGGACCATTTCGCCCCAACCGCCAGCGACGAATCGTGGTTGGCCCACGTGGGGCGCACGGGCTGGTGCGCTGTCACGCACGACGCTCGCATCCGCTACAAGCCCAATGAGTTAGCGGCGGTTGAGCGATACCGCGTTCGGCTGCTCGTGGTCGTGGGCAAGGCACCGCTGCCGCAGCTGGCGATCCATTTCGTCAAGACGCTGCCTCGGATCCACGCGTTCTTGAAGCAACACGAGCCGCCATTCATTGCGAAGCTGTATCGCCCGACGCCGTCGGCGTTGGTCACTGATCCCGACGCGCCCGGCTCGGTTGAGCTCTGGTATCCACGCTGACGTCCGGCACCCCGCCGCTTCAAGGCCAGGCCGAGGGGAGCAACTTATCTACGCAGTGAAGCTGTCGAAAGACACCGACGGGTCATGGCTCGTGGACGCCGTGCGCTTGTCGGCGCTGGTGGCCGCCAAGATCGAACTGCACAACGCGATGTTGGCGCAGCGGGTGGGCAAGCCGCCACTTCGCGAACTACACGATCTCGGCGTCGCTGTGCGAAGACGGCAAGGCGCGGCGGCGGCCGCGGGCGTCGTAGCGGCTAGGAGCGCAGGGGCAGGCGTCGGCTCTTTGGCGCGGGCGAAGGGGGCGCGGCATCGAACAGCAGCTTCGGCGCGTAGCCATCGCGGGCGCCGTCGAGCTGTTCGAGGATCTCTTCCGCCAGCGCCGAGGGCGACACCACGCGCGCGTGGGCGCCCCAGCCGAGCACCCACGTACGCAGCGCCCAGTCGCGACACACCTTCAGCGTGAGGCGCACGCCGCCGCCGGCGATCGCCTCGATCTGCTGCGAGCCGTGCCACGTGCGCTCGCGCACGTAGCTGGCCACCCGCGGCGTGAATTCCACCACGATCTTCTCGGGCTTGCCGCCGCGGTTCACACCCAGCGACTGCCCGAACGCCTCGTCGGCCATGTCGGCGCCCGGCGTGAACGACTTCTCGAGCACGGTCACCTTGCGGACGCGTTCGGCGGCGAAGACCCGCACCATCCGGTATTCGGGCACCCAGGCGGAGAGATACAGGCCACCTTCCGCATACGTGAGGCTGTAGGGATGCAGCTCGTATTCCTTCTCGCGGTCGCTGTGCACCGAAAAATACAGCACGCGGCACACCTTGCGTTCCGTGGCGGCTTCGATGAGCCGGGCCACGAACTCGTCGTGTTTCGGCGACGTCACGGTTTTCCGAGGCGCGCCCTTCACCTGCACCACTTCGGGCAGGCGCTGCAGGAACTTGCGGACGGCGGGTGAGAGCGATTTCTCCACGCGGCGGATGATGGCGGCCAGCCCCGGTTCGAAGGGCGTGCCGGTGAACTCCACGAGCAGCGTGCGGCTCAGATACAGCGAACACGCCTCGGTCACGGAGAGACCGGCGTCGTTCAGCGCCTTGAGCGGCATGTTCAGCAGCTTCCAGCAGGTGGTGCGATCGCGCTTTTCGTCCACGAGCGGGAAGCCCACTTCCTGCAGGGCCTGCAGATCGCGCCAGACGGTGCGGGTGGTCACCTTGAACTTCGCGGCCAGGTCCTTCACCGACACGCCCGCGCGCATCGCGTCGATGTGCAGGAGCATCTGCCAGTGGCGAATCACTTCGGCGTTGCGAGGCATGGCCGGCATTGTATGTGACCGATCGACGCGTACGCGCAACCTGCACGGTGAAGCGCCTGCTCGCGTCGCAGGAGATGCGCGTGCTGGCCCAGTCCAAGCTCTGCCGCGGTGCTCGAGCGCCTGGCCATGGCCACCGGCACGCGGCTGCAGATTCGGTTCGTGCCCGCGCGCCGGCGTGGCGCCGACGCATTGACTACCGCGACGTCGGCGGCCCGCGCTACCCGCCGCGCCTCCTCAACACGCGCGTCACGGGATGCCCGCTGATGTACACCGCCAGAGCTGTCGCCGGAGCAGGTCAATGCGATGCTGACGAAGGTGGATGCCGACGGCGCCGGTCGCAGTGACAAGGCCGAGGTGGCGGTCGTGTCCACGGTGCCTGGCGAGGCGGTGAGCGTGCGGACGCGCTGAAGACGCTGCAGAAGCTGCGGCGCATCCTCCCCGGGCCGCGGGCAGATTCTGCACACGCGCGCGCCTGACCTTCAGATTCGCGTGAGTTCTCACGTGGCACGTGGCTCGCATTGTCCGGGTTCCACTGGCTCGCCGGACATGCTAGATGTGGCATAATGACGCAGCGCCGCTGCCGCTCAAGGCGGTGGTGTGGCTTGGCGATTCTCTCCGGGCTCTGAGGTCATTTCCGTCCGCGGTGCAGGATGAGGTCGGCTACGCGCTGTTCCTCGCTCAGCGCGGTGAGAAACACGCTGCCGCCCTGGAGTACATCGATGGCCAAGAAGGCATACGTCGTGGGCAGCGGCAACGTGTTCGCAGACGTGGGACATCCCCGGCCGGCGGAGGCGCTGGCAAAGGCCGAACTGGCGCGGAAGATCGGCGCCACCATCGAGAGCAGAGGGCTCACGCAGGCCGCTGCGGCTGCCGTGCTCGAGGTGGATCAGCCGAAGGTGTCTGCGCTGATCCGCGGGCGGCTGGCCGGCTTCTCGCTTGACCGGCTGGTGCGGTTCCTCGTGCTGCTTGGCCACGACGTGGAGATCGTCGTCAAGGCCAGGCCGAGGGCCACGAGCCAGGCACGAGTGCTGGTGGCGTAATGCGCTCGCCAGCGCCATGAGATTGGCGGTTGGAGACGCCCATGAACCGGCGCGAGACGCAGGCCCTCGCATCCCTCAAACGGCTCGGAGCGGACCGCTTCCTGACGTTCCTGCGAGTGGTCGAACCCGAGGCGCACTGCGGGGCCGTACGGTTCTTCCTCGAGGAACCCGAGACCGGCAAAACACCCGAGCAGGTGTTCGTCACCGGCGACGACTTCGGTTACTCCCTGCACGTCCGAGCCACGGCTGATGGCGAGTTCCGCATCGCGTTCGGGTGTGATGCGGGCGCCTTGTGCGGCGACGGCGGCGAGTGGGAGATGCGGTTCGACCAGAACGGGCACGCGGCGATTGTCTCTGCTGTGTTCTGGATCTCGTAGAGGTCCGCGGCCGCTTGTACTGGGCCGGCGCAAGGCCAGCGCGCACGAATGGCAATCATCGGCTGGCCTCGGTGTTCTGGTCTTTGCTACCTGCTTCGCGGCTCCGGCGCGCCGCACTGCGGTTTACAGCCAATAGAGGCACGCCGACACCCCGCGCGCGGTGGGCACACGTCATGCAGCACGTGAGCCGAGGTCGAAATGGTCCCTCGCCGGGGACTGGTCGGCCCCGAGGAGATCGCGCACAATGCAGGCAGAGACCTATATGCCCCAGCTCACCAGAATCACCCGAGACCCCAGGGTCATGGGCGGCAAGCCATGCATCCGCGGGATGCGCGTGACCGTCGGCGCCGTCGTGGGGATGGTGGCGTCTGGGCACACTGCAGACTCGATCGTCCGCGAGTACCCCTACCTGGAAGAAGCGGACGTCGCCGAAGCCCTGTCCTACGCGGCGTGGCGAGCTGAAGAAGTGGAAGTGCCGCTGGGCCAGCCATGACGCTACTGGTCGACATGAACCTGCCGCCGACCTTCGCCTCGGCGCTGGAGTCGGCCGGGTTCTCAGCCGTCCACTGGTCTGACGTCGGCGCTCCCACGGCAGACGATTTCGAGATCCTCGCGTGGGCACGGCAGCACGGCCGTGTGCTCATCACGCACGACCTGGACTTCTCGGCGATTCTGGCAGCAAGCGGAGACGACGCGCCAAGCGTTGTGCAGTTGCGAGCGCAAGACATGCTGGCGCCGCAGCTTCTCCAGATCGTTCGAATGGCGCTGACCCAGCATGCGGCGCAGATTCGGCGTGGCGCCTTGCTCTCGATTAACGAGGCAGGCACCCGGGTGCGGGTGTTGCCGTTGAATCGATGAACGGACGGGATGATCGTTGACAGAAGTCCGGCAACATCGTTTACACCTTACTTGCCGGGCTTCGTTCCAGTAATTCGCGACGTGCGCTCGTCGATCTTCCCGAGCAGCGTGCGGTA
>NZ_JALHPM010000158.1:0-15017 GCF_022842525.1 Luteitalea sp. | reverse complement strand
AATGAGCATCAAGCGCAAGGCCGGCGGCTTCCGCAACGCCCAACACTTCACCACCGCCATCTACTTTCACTGCGGTGGGCTCGACCTCTACCCACGCTGATCCCGGAAGAGGCTGAATTCTGAATTGCCACAGCAGTGCGCCACTGGCTCACTGCTGTTGCTGCTGCTGTTCCTGCTCGTCGTCGATCAGCGTCGGATCGGGATCGGGCTCTGGGGCGGCCCAGTACAGCGCCGGCATGACGTCCGAGGGCTCGATCGGCGCGTCGGTGGTCTGCACGCGCACGGCGACGCCGAGCTCGCTGCGGGCATTGCCCTTGAACGCCCCGCGCGTCGGCGGCACGTCGTGGTAGTCGCGGCCGATGGCGACGCGGATGTGGCGATCCATGGCCAGCGTCTTGTTGGTCGGGTCGATACCGACCCAGCCGAGCGACGGCAACCACGCTTCGACCCAGGCATGTGAGGCGCCGTCGACCGATCGCTCGTCGCCCTTGTGGTTGTGGAACAGGTACCCGCTGACGTACCGGCACGGGATACCCATGCTGCGCATCAGCGCGATGGTCACGTGGGCGAAGTCCTGGCACACGCCCTGCCGAGCCGCCAGCGCGTCGTCGATCGGCGAGTCGACCCGCGTCGACTTCGGGGCGTACTCGAAGGCGTCGTACAACTGGATCTTGAGCCGGCGGACCAGCGACAGCGGATCGACATCGCGCGAGAGGCCCAGCTCGCGGCCGAACGCGAGCAGCGCCTCGGTCGGGCGGGCGAAGTGCGAGGGTTCCAGGTACTCGAAGAAGCGCTCGCGCACCCCGCTCTCGTCGAGCAGCGTCCACATCGCGGCGTCACCCTTCTCCGGAATGGTGATGTCGGCGACGAACTCGACCACCGACTCGGCGACGACGGTGAGCTCGCGATGCCGGGCCGGCACGTCGAAGTGGTGCACGACGTTGCCTTCGGGATCCTGGTAGGCGAAGACCCGCGAGCGCGGCGTGGTCGCCAGCTCGAAGCGCAGGCACCGCTGCACGCTCTCGGTGCGCGGCTGCATGCGGACTTCCATCACGCTCTCGCTCACGGGCGCGTCGTACCGGAAGTGGGTCAGGTGGTACACGGTGTATCGCATGGTTCCCTCAGCTCACTGACAATGCTGCGATGCCGAATGCCGTGATGCCGAAGGGCAAAGGGCGAAGGGCGAAGAGCGAAGGAACTGGCGGCATGTCCGGCATTCTCGGCATCGCGGCATTCGACCAGCTCGGGGGCGGAGATGGCCGTCAGGCAATCTCGCTCTCGAGCTGGTAGCTGATGTAGCTCTGGTACGTGGCGTGATGAATCAGGCGGCACTGGCGACGCACGTGTTCCAGCGTCTGCAGCAGGTCGCCGTGCAGCAATTCCTCGATCTGGACGAACTGCAGCGAGGCGCGCAGCAGGCCGGCGAGCCGCTCGACGCGCGCCGGTTGCGTGCGACCCGACAGCCGCGACAGCCGCTTGAGCGATTCCTCGATGCGGTCGGCGGCAAAGCGCAGCGACCGCGGGAAGAGGGCGTCCAGCACCAGGAAGTCGACGACGTGCAGGGGGCGGATCGAGGCCGAGTGCGCCCGCACGTAGGCGTCGAACGAGGCGCAGCAGCGCAGCAGCGACAGCCACTCGACGTACTCGGTGGCCTCGACCGACGTCCGCAGGCTGTCGTGGAACTCGCGCAGGTGCACGTCCACCAGCATCGACGTGTTGATCGATCGCTCGAGGAACCGCGCCAGCTCCATGTACTGCCAGCCCTCCCCGCGCGCCATCGTCGAGCTGGTCATGCCCTTGAACAGGTAGACCGAATGCCGCACGTCGCGGAAGAGATCTTCCGGCTGTTCCTGCCAGCTCGGATCCTCACGGGCGGCAAGCAGGCGCAGGTACAGCCGGTTGAGCTGCTCCCACATGTCGACACTGATCTGCTCGCGCACCTGGCGGGCGTTCTCGCGGGCGTGCGACACGCACTTGAGCAGCGACTCCTCGCGCTCGCCGACCGTGAGGTCGACCGCCAGCAGGTGGAAATCCACCAACCCGGCGCGTTGCGCGTCGAGTGCCTGCAGGGCGCTGAGCAGACGGACGCCCTGCCGCGACGCCGATTCCGGCGTACGGTCCGCGGCCAGGCTGACGCTGATCTCGAGCAGGCGTGCCGTGTGTTCGGCGCGCTCGAGATAGCGGCTCAGCCAGTACAGGTGGTCGGCCACGCGCGAGAGCATCTGTTGGCCACCTCCACTCATTCGAGCACCCACGTGTCCTTGCTGCCGCCACCCTGCGAGGAGTTGACGACGAGTGACCCGCGCCGGAGGGCGACGCGCGTCAGGCCGCCCGGCACGATGACCGTCTGCTGACCGGCCAGGATGTAGGGGCGCAGGTCGATGTGCCGCGGCTCGATCCGTTCGTCGATGAAGCACGGCGCGCACGACAGATCGAGGGTCGGCTGGGCGATGTAGTTGCGCGGATTGGCGAGGATGGCGGCGCGGAACTGCTCGCGCTGCTCGGCCGTGCTGTGCGGGCCGATCAGCATGCCGTACCCGCCGGACTCGCCGACCGCCTTCACCACCAGCTGATGGAGGTTCTGCAGCACGTGGTCGCGCTGCACCGCATCGTCGAGCAGGTAGGTCTCGACGTTGCGGAGGATGGGGTCTTCGTCCAGGTAGAACTTGATGATGGCCGGGACGTAGGCGTAGACCGCCTTGTCGTCGGCGACGCCCGTGCCGATGGCGTTGCCGAGCGAGACGTTGCCGGCGCGGTAGGCGTTGAACAGGCCGGTGACGCCGAGCTGCGAGTCCTTGCGGAAGGTCAGCGGGTCGACGAAGTCGTCGTCGACGCGACGATAGATCACGTCGACACGCTGGGCCCCCGACGTGGTGCGCATGTAGACGACGTTGTCGTGGACGAAGAGGTCGCGCCCCTCGACCAGCTCGATGCCCATCTGGCGCGCGAGGAACGCGTGCTCGAAGTAGGCCGAGTTGAAGACGCCCGGCGTCAGCAGCACCACGGTCGGATTGGGACGGCTCTGGGGCGACAGGTCGCGCAGTGTGCGCAGCAGGGCCTGGGCGTAGTGGTCGATCGGCCGCACGCTGTAGCGGGCCAGCAGGCGCGAGAACGTGCGCTTCATGACCGCGCGGTTGGCGAGCATGTACGACACGCCGCTCGGCACGCGCAGGTTGTCCTCGAGGACGGCGAACTGGCCGTCGGCAAGGCGCACGAGGTCGGTGCCCGACACCGAGACGTAGCGGTCGCCCTGCACGCGCAGGCCGCGCATCTCGCGGCGGTAGTGCGGGCAACTGAAGATCAGCTCGCGCGGCACCACGCCGGCGCGCAGGATGCGGCCCTCGTGGTAGATGTCGCGCAGGAACAGGTTGAGCGCGGTGATGCGCTGCGTGAGCCCGCGTTCGAGCTGGCGCCACTCGTCGCCGGTGATGATGCGCGGCAGCAGGTCGTACGGGAAGATGCGCTCGGTGCCGCGGCTGTCGCCGTAGACCGTGAAGGTGATGCCCTGATGCAGGAAGGCGCGGTCGGCCACCTGCTGGCGGCGCTGGAGCTCGGGGGCGTGGAGCGTGCCGAGCTGCTCGAAGAGGGCCGCGTAGTGCGGGCGCGGCTGGCCGAGCGCGCCGAACATCTCGTCGTAGGCGCGTCCGAGGGCGTACTCGTCGAACAGCGGCGCCTGCGGGACCTGCATCCCGGTCGGCTCAGCGGTCGGCATGCGTCAGTAAAGCAGCCGAAGGCCCAGCTGCGCAAGGTGCAGCGCTCACTTTATCCGGGAAAGCCCGTCATGCCCCCTACTCCGCTTTCCCCACCAGCACGATGTCGCCGGTCGGCGCCGGCACGCCGCCCTCCGGTTCGATGGAGACGGCGAGGCCCGCGGGCGTGGGCAGCGCCACCGGCGTGTCGAACACGGCCGACGAGCCGCCGGAGGCATCGGGGCGGAACAGTCCGGCGCTGACCGGAGCGCCTGCGGTCAGCACCCATAGCTGGTAGGTGCGCCCCTGGGGCAGGTCGGGCAGGCGCGCCGCCGTGAAGACGAGCCCCTGGGCGCGGCTCCAGAAGGCGCGGCCGGACGCGCGTGGGGCGCCCTTCTGGCCGGCGAGATCGACGCGTCGGAGATCGGCGGCGGCGAGGATCGCGCTCTCAGCCTGCACACGCGCCAGGCGGGTGCGGTTCGACCGCACCTCCGCCTCGGTGGTCGCGAGGCGGGCTTCGGTGGCCCGCAGGTCGGCCTGCAGTCGATCCACCTCCGACTGCAGCTGTCGGCTCTGCCAGCCGAGGCCGAGCGCCACCAGGGTGGCGGCCGCGGCGGCCAGCCACGGCACGAGTCCCCCGGCCGTCGCGCGACGATGCCGGGTGCCGTGGTCGGTGTGGTCCGTCGCGCCGGGAAGGGTCGGTGGGGGCGTGACCAGGGCCGGTGCGGGCGGAGCCTGCCCCGTGATGGCCAGGACGCGGGCGCGCAGGTGATCGGGCGGATCCACGGCGGGCGCGGTGACGGCGAGCAGGCCGAGCGACTCGCGCAGCGCGCGCAGTTGCGCCTGGGCGGCCGGGTCGGTCGCCAGCCAGGCCTCCAGCGCGGCGCGTTCGGTCTCGGGCAGCGTGCCGAGCGCCAGCTCGGCCAGTGCGTCGTAGCGGGGGTCGGTTCCGGACGTGGTCATGCGTCACCTTCCCCTTTCTCGTGGGTCTCGCCATGGGCCGGCAGCGCCGCACGCAGGCGCAGCAGTCCGAGCCGGATCCGGGTCTTGATGGTGCCAAGCGGCTGCTGGAGCCGTTCGGCGACTTCCGCGTGCGTCAGGCCCTCGTGAAACGCGAGGTCGATGGCCGCCCGCTGCACCTCGGGGAGGTCCTCGAGGGCCGCCCGCACCCGCGCGATCTGGTCGGTGGTCAGGAACGCCAGATCGACCGGCGTCGATGCGTCGGCGGCATCGCGCAGCGCCGTCGGATGGTCGCCCTGCAGGGGCGGCTGTCCGCGGCGCGCACGGAGCCGATCGATGGACCGGCTCCGCACCATCATCAGCAACCAGGCCACGACCGCGCCACGCGTCGTGTCGTAGCGTGCCGCCTGCCGCCAGGCCTGCGCGAAGACGTCCTGCACCGCCTCCTCGGCATCGCCATGATCCCGGAGGATGCGCACGGCGAGCGAGAACAGCACGCGGCCGTGCCGGTCGTAGAGTTCCGCGAGCGCACCGCCGTCGCCGGCCGCCATGCGACGCATCGCCTCCGCGTCGGCATCACGGGAACGGCGCGGGTCGTCTGCCTCGACCGCCAGGGCCAGCAGCAACCACATCAGCGCGCACACCTTTCACTACGCACAGGACACGAGTGTAGATGTACGAGGGCGTCGCGTCGACCCGCCCGCTCAGATGAAGGTCAGGCCGGGGTTGCGGTAGTTGCCTTCGAGGACGGTCTCCGAATTGGTGCCCAGCCAGTTGTCGAGCACGCGCGCGTAGACGGACCGGAAGTCGGTCTGGTAGCGGATGTCGCCGTTGTTGCTCTCGAGGGTCGGATTGCCCGGCGTGTCGCGCAGGTCGGGCGCCGTGCCGTAGAGGCCGCCGTTCACCCCGCCGCCCATCACCATCATCGTGCTGGCGGCGCCATGGTCGGTGCCCTGGCTGCCGTTCTCGTAGACGCGCCGTCCGAACTCGGAGAACTGCAGCACCATCGTGTCGCCGAGCAGCCCCTGATTGGACATGTCCTGGTAGAAGGCCAGCAGGGCGTCGTTCATGGTGCCCATCAGGCGGTAGTAGGCGCCCGTGTCCAGGTTCGGATTCTGCGAGGCGTGGGTGTCGAAGCCGCCGGTCTGCACCCAGAACACCTTGGTCCCGATGCCGCGCACCATCGACCCGGCCACCGCGCGCAGCGCGCTGCCGAGGCCCGTGGCGGGATAGGTCACCGTGGGCGCGTACTGCGCCACCGACGCCACCCGATCGAGCGTGTCGAAGGCGGCGCGGGCCGTGCCCGACACGAACGACAGGTGCGGACGGTCCACCGGGACGTGCGAGGCGATGCGCGTGGCGGCCTGCCGGGCGAACAACGCCTCGTTGCCCGAGTTGGGACTGCTGAACGCGTAGGTCCGCGGGTCGGGAATCGCCGGCACACCGACGAACCGCGACAGCAGCGTGCGCGGCGTCTCGCGCACGGTGTTCCAGCCGGTGAGCGGGTCGAGCGGCTGCGGCAGCAGTTCGAGGTAGCGCCCCAGCCACCCCGGCCCGGACGGATTGCCCGGATCGGCCGTGGACCAGATGTCGGTGCCAAGGAAGTGCGAACGGCTCGAGTTCGGGTAGCCGCTGCGCTGGATGACGGCCAGCCGCCCGGCATCGAAGATCTGCTTGAGGCCCGTCAGGCGGGGATGCAGACCCACCGCCGTGCCGCCGGCATCGGCCCCCACCTGCAGCACGTTGCCCGCCGGCACCGCAATGGTCGGTCGCCGCTGGTAGTACCCGGCGTTGCCGTACGGCACCACCATGCTCAGCGCGTCGTTGCCGCCGCTCAGGTACAGGACCACCAGGTTGCGCGACCGCGCGCCCTGCGCCCGCGCGATGTCCGAGAGGAACGCCGGTGCGGCGAAACTCACGGTGAAGGCTGCGACGCCACCCTTGATGAACTGCCGACGGTTTGGGGTCATTGGAGAATGCCGCGATGCCGAATGCTGAATGCCGAAGGGCGAAGGGCGAAGGGCGAAGGGCGAAGGCCCAAGGCCCATGCCCCAGGGCCCTCACCTTGACCGCTAGACGAATTGATACTCGGGCGACGCGAGCACGAGGTGCGTCACGCCTGGCGCCTTGGCCAGCAGCTCGGCATCCGACCCCGTCCAGTTCGTGCCCGCACGCAGGTAGCCGAGCAGCTCGTTGTACGGCGGCGAATCGAAGGGCATCGGCGACAGCCGGTCGAGCGTGTACGACAGCACGGACTCGGGCGATCCCTTCGAGGCGCGGGCGGCCTCACGCAGATTGAACCGCTGGTTCTGCGTCAGCGTCGCCGCGAAGTTCATGCGCGCGAGCATGCCGCCGGTCGAGAACCACCCGGGGCCGGTCTCCCACCCGTTGACGTCGGGCGGTTCGAACAGGGTCTGCCCCATCGCCAGCATCGGCGACAGCGCGCTGTCCACCGAGAAGCCGGTCCAGCCGGTCTCCTTGATCGACTTGACGACGAACTCGACAGGCCAGGCGTAGCGCGTGTAGTAGTTCGACTCGTCCTGGAACTCGGGCGAGAGCAGCACCTGCAGCACCACCCGCCGCATGTCGAAGTTGGTGCTGTAGAACGTGCCGGCGATGCGATCGACGAAGGCCTGCGGCGCCGGCTGCAGCTCGCTGACGAAGAAGCCGTACAGCTTGCGCGCCAGGCGCGGGCCCGTCTGCGGATGCCGGCAGCACGCCAGCAGGAAGTCGAGGCCTTCCTGCTCGCCGCTGGAGGTGATCGTCCGCCCGCCGCCCGGATAGATGTCGAACGAGAAGGTCTTGGTGCCGGTGTCGTGCCGATCGGCGCGATACAGGTAGTCGTAGGCCAGCGTCGGGTCGTTGACGTTGTTGGTGCCGCGCGCCCCCACACTCAGGTTCCAGCCCGTGAACACCCGGGCCGCCGCCTTGACGTCGTCTTCGGTGTAGTTGTTCGGCGCGTTGTCGGACGGGCGGATGCCCATCGTGAACAACTCCATGACCTCGCGCGCGAAGTTCTCCTGCGGCGTGCCGCGGACGTTCAGGCGCCCATCGAGCCAGACCAGCATCGCCGGGTCACGGGCCACGGCCACCAGCAGGTCGTAGAAGTTGCCCAGCGCGTTGAGACGGAAGCGCTCGATCTGCCCCGACGGGCTGCTCTTCGGCCCGTTGTAGGCCCCGGAGGCTGCCATCATCCGCGTCGCCAGGGTGCCGCCGTAGGTGTCGCTGATCTTGCTGTACGCAGTGGCGAAGTGGTGGTGCCAGAAGAGCGCCATCTTCTCCTGCAGCGGACGCCGCGTATGCACCATCCGGAACAGCCAGCGCTGGCGCGCGTCGGTGATCGACGTGTCGGGCGAGAACTGCCCGCGCGTGGTCACCCCCACGTGCCCCGGCACCCCGATGCGGGCGTCGATGTCGTCGGGCGCCTGCTCGAAGAACACCAGCAGGTCGACGGCCGCCTGGTACCCGATCTGGGCCAGCTCCGCGACTTCGTCAGGGCTCCCGCCGAACCCGGCCCGGCGCAAGAGGTGCTCGATGCGGTCGTCTCGTCTCGCCATAGGTGCGCCTCCACACAAGAGCAAAGTCCGTTCCCACCCCCGGGGCCAGCTCATCCGTGTGTGTTTCTCTCATCCTGCCACGGATCTGGCCCTGATCGGCAAAGCCCACCGCCTCGGGGGAGACGGTGGGCTCGACAGAACTGTCAGCCGGCTGACGGTCGTGCGTACGTAGCGGGTAGGGTCGACTCTCCGTGGGTAGGGCCGGCCCGCGGGTAGGGCCGGCTCTCCGAGCCGGCCGTCACGTCAGACCAGCGTCACCCTCGGGAGGAATCATGACGGCCCGTTCGGAGAACGGGCCCTACCCTCATCAGCGCGTGCCGAGCGAGAGCAGGTTGGCCATCAGGGCGTAGGCGCCGTCGGTGCCGGCCGGCAGCTGTCGCCACAGATTCAGGCCCACGTATACCCACCGCCCCTGCCCGACCCTGGCCTCCACGAGCGCGCCGCGCTTCACACCGGGGTTGTTCGGGAACGGGTCGGCCATCTCCACGAGATCGACGTACCGCTTGTCGGCCGCCTCGGTGCCGAAGAAGTAGAGCCCGCGCTCCTGCACCCACCCCTTCCAGGCCGCCTCACCAATCCTGTTGGGGGTGGTGAACACGGGATGCTCCGGAACCAGCACCTTGACCGGGGCCGTTTCGTCGGTGACGCGGTCCGCCGAGAACCGGCCGAAGGGCCCCGGGTTGGGCGACGGTCGCCCGATCGTCCCCGGGTACGGACCGTACTGCGCCTCGTTGAACTCGAACTTGTTGTACTGGACGATGACGGTGCCGCCCTTGGCGGCGTAGTCCAGCAGTCGCTGGTTGTAGGCGCGGAGGTCGTTGCGCCGCTCGTACGCGCGCACGCCAGTCATCACCACCGTGAACCGCGACAGGTCCGCAGACGCGAGCTGCTCGGGGGTCAGGAACTCCACGGTGGCGCCCAGCTGCACCAGCGCGGGCGGCACCTGGTCGCCGACGCCCATGATGTAGCCGACGGTCACGCCGGTCACCGGCTTCAGGTCGAGGACCTTCAGGCTGCCGGCTGCGTCGGCCACGAGGTGACGCCGACGGATGTGCGGGTACTCGATGGCCTCGTACCCCTTGTCGAACGACTGCCCGTCGCGCGAGGCGACGGCCTTGACGTCGTAGCGTCCCGGCGGGGTGCCCGCGGGCGGGGTGATGGCGAACGTCACCTGGCGCGCCTCGTCTTCACGCGCGAACGTGACCGACTCGGCCGCCGGCGCCGACGTCCAGCCGGCCGGCAGCTGCAGCGTGACGTCGGCCGTCCCACCCGAGCGGGCGTGGTTGGTCACCGTGACGCTGATGTCGCGCGTCACGCCGCCACCGGGGAAGGCGACGACATCGGCACCCAGCTTGACCGCGAGCGCGGGGACGACCAGCAGTTCCTGCCGCTTCTCGCCGCTGAAGACGTTGCCTTCGTGGCGGAACGACACCGGATACGTCACCACCTGATCGAGACCGCCGATCGTCAGCGTCACCTTCGCGGTGAACGGCGTCGGCTCGAACGGCAGGCCGAACGGCGCCTCCGGATCGAAGTCGTAGTAGTCGCGATCGGGCAGCCGCTTCCAGTACGCGGTCGTCAGCTTGGCCTTCGCGGGCACGGTGAGCGTGGCGTCGCAGACGTACGGCTTGAGGCCTTCGAGCGGGACCGCCGGGCACGCCGCCGTCCCGTCGAACCCGGTGAACTCCACGGCCTTCACCGCCACGCCGTCGCCACCGCCGGCAAAGGCGCGCAGCGCGATCTTCGCCGGCTGTCCACCGACAATCAGGCCGTCATCGGCCAGCAGATCGACGCGGAGCCCCGAGGCCAGTCGCAGCGCTTCCTCGGCCTGCCGCTCCTTCTGCTCGAGACGGAAGTCGACTTCGTAGCGCGCGTCGGCATCCGGGTGCATGTTGCCGAGCTGCGCGCGGAGCGCACGCACCGTCGTCAGCACCTGCGGCAGCGCGGCGCGGGCGCCGGCGACGCCCTTGGTCTCGAAGGCGAGCTGGGCGCTGCGCACCTGGCCTTCGAGCGACTCGATGGCGAGGCCGAGCGCGGGCGATCCGCCCTTGCCGAAGCGCGCGAGGCTGCGCAGGCTGGTGTCGATGCCGGCGAACATGTCCGTGTTCTGATCCGCCTTCGGGGTCGTGAGGACCGTGTCCTGGAGCACGTACATGCGGGGCTGCGGCCCGGGCAGGCTGTAGAGCTGCGGCATGCCCTGGCACATGTGCATGCTGCGCGCCTGGGCGCCCAGTTCGTTGTAGGTGCGGCCGAGCAGCGGGTCGAAGATGTTGCCGTCGATGCGGCAGACGGCCTCGGGCGCGGCCTTGTCCGGACCACCGCCAAACCCGCCCGTGTAATAGAACTTCGACGCCTGCCACGGCTTGAGCCCGGCGGCGATCTGGGCCGGGAACTTCGAGGCATCGGCCGCGAGGCGGAAGGCCTCGGCGGTGATGTCGGACGAGGCCTGGTGGTGCTGCCCGCCGCCCTGCGTGTGATCCCAGATGAAGCCGACGATCACGTCGGGGCGGATCTTGCGGATCCAGTAGACGTAGTCCTCGAGGATCTTGTCGCGGTGCCACCGCTGGAACGTCTCGTCGCGGCTGAAGGAGAAGCCGAAGTCCACGGCGCGCGCGAAGTACTGCTCGGCGCCATCGACGCGGTGCGCGGCCAGGAGCTCCTCGGTGCGCAGCACGGCGAGCGACTCGAAGATCTCCGGGCCGATCTCGTTCTGGCCCCCGTTCCCGCGGGTCGCGGTGACCAGCGTCGTCCGCACCCCGTTGCGGAACTTGTAGCGCGCCAGCAACGCATTGTTCTCGTCGTCGGGATGCGCCGTGGTCATCATCAGGCTGCCGACGGACCCGAGTTGCCGGAGCACGAGCCCGAGCGCCGCCTGGTCGGGGTGCTCGCCCACGGGCTGGAAGCGGTACTGGGTGTGCGCCGGCACGGCGAGCGCGAGCAACAGCGCGACGCCAGCGACGCGTGCGAAGGAGCGAAGAGTCGGTCTGGGCATGTGGTCCACGAGAGAGGGAGGTTGCCTGGTTCGATAGAGGCTAACAGTCCCGCGGAGCCGGGGCGCGCGGGGTCCGGGGAACGGGTGTCAGGGACCGATGAATGGTCGTGCGACGGACACCAGTGGCAGAGGGAGCAAGGGCGGCCCGACCACGGCCGCCCCGACTCCCGATTTCCGGTGCCCGGTGCCCGTTCTTCCTAGAAGTAGAACTTGAACCCGAGCTGGAACTGGCGCTGCTCGTAGCCGGCGGTCGGCTGGAGCTGGTCACTGCTGCTCGGCAGGGCGACCGTCGGCTCACCGAAGGCATTGGTCGGGATGATGCGGTTGACGGCCGACGTCTGCACGGTGTTGAACAGGTTCTTGAACTCCGCGGCGATCTCGAGGCGGCGGGTGCCACCGAACGGGATGAAGCGCGAGAAGCGCGCGTCGACGTTGTAGCGAGCCGGCAGGTACAGCGAGTTGCGGCCGACGAACAGCGGACGATCAGCGAGCACGCCGTCGCCGTTCAGGTCGGTGGCGCTGCGGAGATTCAGCGGCAGGCCAGAGTTGAACTGCATCATCAGACCGAGCTGATTGCCGTTGACGATCGCGCCGACCAGGCCGTCGACGGCGAACGTCGGCTGCAGGATCACGCTGCCGGCGAAGGTGTGCCGGGTGTCGAGCAGGTTCGGCCCGCGGTCCCGATCGAGGTTGGTCGGGTCGCTGACGCCATCGTCACCCTGCACCGACAGCGCGGTGGTGAGCGGGGCGTTGTCGGTGCCCTTGCCGAGCGTGTAGTTGACGTCGAACTGGATGCCGCCGCTGAGGCGCTTGCCGAACTGCAGCATCAGGGCGTTGTAGGTCGAATCGCCAGCCGACTGCACCACGTTGATCTGATTGAAGCGGGGATCGAGACGGGTGGTGGCGTTGACCGCCGAACTGAACACCGGACGACCGTCGCCGAGCGACGAAATCGGGTTGATCGGGTTGATGTTGACGATCACCGGCAGCAGGTCGCCCTGCACGAACGTGTAGCCGACCGACCCGTAGTAGTTCTGGCCGAAGGCGCGCTCGTACTGGACGTTGTTCTGCCACGTGCGGGCGACCTGGAAGTCGGGGTCGACGGTGGTGATCGACTGCCGCGGCAGGACGAACCCCGGCGGCAGGTCGGCCAGCGATCCGGGGAAGGCCGGGGCGTTGGCGGCGTTGCCGGCCAGCGTCACGTTGATGCGCTCCGGGTTGCCGTTGGCCTGGATGGCGGTCTCGTAGGCCCCGAGCAGCATCTGGTCGTACATGATGCCGGAGCTGGCGCGAATGACCTGGCGCTTGTCGGCGCCGAAGCTGTACGCGAGGCCGAAGCGGGGACCGACGTTGTTGGTGTCGTCGGCGTAGCTCTGCGAGAACGCGAACGGCGCGCTCGGGTCACCCTCCGGGTAGTTGTAGTAGTCGTAGCGGAGGCCGTAGATGAACTTCAGGTTCGGCGTGACACGCCAGTCGTCCTGCACGAAGAAGCTGTAGCCCGACGACTTCATCGAGAAGTCCGGGTTGCCGATCAGCTGCTGGTAGTTGGTGTAGCTGCGCGGATTGGTGCCGTTTCTCGCCGCGAGGTAGGCGTCGATGGACGGGAACGTGTACAGCTGCAGCAGCGTGGCCGTGCGCTCGTCGTTGATCAGCTGGATGTCGCCGCCGAACTTGTAGCTGTGGTTGCCGCGGATGTAGGTGAAGTTGTTGACGACCTGGAAGATGCCCTGCGTGAAGCCGAAGCCGGCGTCCGACGCGGTGGCGATCGGGCCGCCGAAGTTCGCCACGCCCGGGATGTTGATGGCCGGACCGGTGCCCGACAGGTCGTTGGCCTCACGGCCCTGGACGCGACGGGCGTACTGCACGCGGAACTCGTTGAGGATGCTGGAGCCGAACGACGAGACGAGCTGACCCGACGTGCTCTCCATCGCGTCGAGGAAGTCCGTCGTGCGCTCGAGCGTGGTCAGCGCGCCGCCGATGTTGTTGGGCGAGTCGTTGCGGAAGATGATCGTGCGGGCCGTGGCGCGGTGGTTCTGCGCCAGCTGGTAGTCGACCTTGCCGATGAAGAAGCGGGCCGTCTGCTCGCGCGGCACCACGCCGGGCTGCGCCGCGATGCCGAGGCGGGCGACGTTCTCGGGCGTGGCCGTGATGACGCTCTGCGCCGACAGGTCACGATAGGTGTTCTCGAAGCCCGTGAAGAAGTGCAGCTTGTCCTTGAGGATCGGGCCGCCGAGCTCCGCGGTGACCGTGTCGACCTTGGTGTCGGGGCGGCGGTCGTCGGTGCGGGCGCCCTGGAAATAGAACGGGAACGCGCTGAAGGACTTGCGGCGGAAGCGGTAGGCCCCGGCACCGCGGAACTGGTTGGTGCCCGACGGCGTGATGGCGTTGTACACGAGGCCGGTGGTCTGGCCGAACTCCGGCGCGTAGCCGCTCGTGACGACCTTGACCTCACGCACCATCACCTCGGAGACCGGCAGCAGGCGCAGGCCGGCGCGGTCCTTCTGGGTGTTGGTGTTGCCGTCGATCTGGTAGTTGATGCGGAGCAGGGTGCCGTTGGCCGCGAAACGCGGCACGCCGAATTCGGAGTTCTCGAAGCCCGTGACGCCCGGCTGCAGCAACGCGAAGTTGTACGGATTGCGCGAGACGAGCGGCAGGTTCTTGATCTCGTTCTCGTTGAGGTTTCGGCCCGCATCGACCTTGGCCGTGTCGACCACCGGGGCATCGGCCGTGACCGAGATGGTCTCGTTCAGGTCGCCGACCTCGAGCCGCACGTTGACGGTCGCGGTCTGCCCGGCGCCGACGGTCACTCCCACCTGCTCGAACTTCTTGAAGCCCTGGAGCTCCGCGCTGACGCGGTAGGTCCCGAGCGGCAGCAACGTGGCGCGATACAGGCCGGCCTCGTTGGTCACCACCGAGCGATTGGTCCCGGTGTCGGTGTTGACGACCGTGACGGTGACACCCGGCAGCACGCCACCGGAGTTGTCGACCACGGTGCCTTCGATGGCGCCGTTGGCCGCGGTGGACTGCGCAAACGCCTGAGCGCCGGACAGGCCGGACACCAGGACCAGCAGAACGGCCGCGGCGAGCAACGCGCGACGCCACCGGGGAGAGTTCGTCGGTGCGAACAGCATGTGAATCCTGACTCCTCTTGCGAAATGGACGGGGGACGGGCGCGCGTGAGACCAGCACGCCTCATGCGGAGTATACGGTTCGACTACGGCCCTGTTTCAAGGAAACGACGGTCATAGGAACGCCGTTGCAGGCGCGCCCCTCGTGCGCTCAGCGCGGGAGCACCAGAATGGCGTCGCTCACCGGGCGCGGTCCCAGCGGATCCGACGGCCGATTCACCACCGCGTCCCCCACCACCATCGTCGTGGACCCGCCGCCATCGAGGTTGAGGGCGTCGGTGACGGACATACGCGCAAGCAGCGCTTGCAGGGCGGCGAAGGACATGCCGATGGCCCGCCCCGGTTGGCGCCCGTCCACCGTGATGAGCCACCACAGGCCCTCGCGATCACGGGCAATCACGGTGCGCGGGTGGGCGGTGGTGTCGAACCCACGGGACAACTGCTCGTCGGCCCAGTCGGCGAGCGGCGCCCCCTGGCGCACCAGCAAACCGGCGCCTCCGATGATGGTGGGGGCGCGGATCCAGTCGCGGATCCGCTGTCCCGACCGCACCTCGATGGACTCGCGCACCTGCACCGACGGGGCCCGGGTGAGGCCCGCCAGGGTCGCCGGCACCGCCTCGCCGCCGTACGACAGCACGTACCCGCCCGCCGGAATGGCGCCGTTGCCCCCCGGGGCCGCCGCGCTCGCCCG
>NZ_JALHPM010000157.1:0-15091 GCF_022842525.1 Luteitalea sp. | reverse complement strand
CACCGTTCGATGCCGCGCCGGTCGCGCTGGCGGATCCGTTCGCGCTGCCACCGCCCGCCTTCGCCGGGGACCTGCCGCCGATGCCGCACGCGCTGCCCGCCGAGTCAGCGGTCGACCCGCGGGCGCTGCTGGCCTTTCCGCGTGCGGGCTTCGGTGAGCGCGCCGCCGCGTTCGTGCTCGACATGGTGCTCGTGGCGATGACGGCGGCCATGCTCGGCAGCGACGACCCGGGCGACTGGTTCGTGCTCGCGCTCGTGGCGTACCACGTGGGGTTCTGGGTGTGGAAGGCCACCACGCTCGGCGGCATCATCTGCCAGCTGCGGGTCGTGCGGGTCGACGGCGCGCCCCTCCGGTTCGTCGACGCGCTCGTGCGTGGCCTGGTGGGGATCTTCTCGATTGCGACGTTCGGGCTGGGGGCGCTGTGGATTCTGCGCGACCCGGAGCGACAGTCCTGGCACGACAAGGTCGCCGGCACCTTCGTGGTGCGCGTGCCGCGCAACTACCCCCTGTCCTGACCGACCGTTCAGGCGTGGGCCGGTGGCGTGTCGATGGCCCGTTCCTTGCTACGTGTCGGGGTATGTTCGACACTCCCCAGCCCCCGCCGGAGCCGCCCCCCGACCAGATGCAGGGCGGGCTCACCGAGGCCGACAAGCGCGCGACGTTCATTCGTCTGGTCTTCGACTCGGACGAACGCCGCTACGAGGCCTTCCGCCAGGCGATTGTCGACGCCGTGCCGGCCGGCACCCGCGCCGTCGTGCGCGGCAGTGCCGTCACGGGAGTGCGGTGGAAGGACGGGGCGTCCTTCGATGCCGACGGCCCCGGCACCAGCGACATCGACCTGACGCTGGTCGGTGCGGATGTCCTCGCAGCCTTCACCGTGACCGGGTCCTATCTGCCGGGCGTCCACACCCGCCCGATGGGCGAAGAGGACCCCGACATCGCGCCGGCCCTGGCCGACCTGCGCGCGGAACTGACGGCGATGGCGGGGCGCCCGGTCAACGTCCAGGCGTCGAGGGACTGGGTGATCCAACTGCGCGGGGACCTCATCGGGCAGCCGTACCTGACCCTCATCGACAGCGAGCCCCCCGCGTGACGCCACTGCGTGTCCTGTCCTGGAACATCCGGTACGGCGGGCAGGGGCGCGAACCCGGCCTCGCGGCCGTCATCCGGGCGACCCGGGCCGACGTCGTCCTCCTGCAGGAGGCCACGAAGCCGGCCGTGGTGGAGGCGCTGGCCCGTGCCACCGACATGGCCCAGTGGGGCGCGTCGCATCGCCAGTCGCTCGGGTTCCTGTCCCGCCGACCCGTGGAACACGTCGAGTGGCGGCAGCCGCGCGTGTCGCGGCATGCCTTCCTCGAACTGGTGCCGGCCGGCGGAGGGATTCGCCTGTTCGGGGTCCACCTCAGCGCCGTCCACGCCGCGTGGACCGAACGCCGGCGCGTCCGCGAAGTCCGGGCCCTGATCGAGTCCGTCTCGGCCAGGGCCGGAGGCTTCCACCTGCTGCTCGGCGACTTCAACACCCTCGCTCCCGGGGAACTGCTCGACATCCGGCGCCTGCCGCTGCGGCTGCGCCCCTTCGTGTGGATCAGCGGCGGTCACATCCGCTGGCGGACGGTGCAGCAGGTCTTCGATGCCGGCTACGTCGACGTCTTTCGCGCCAGGCACCCGGGGGAGACCGGCTTCACGTTCCCGTCGTGGGGGCCGCATCTGCGTCTCGACTACGTCTTCGCGCCCACGGCGACCCTCGACCGCGTGACCGCCTGCGACGTCATCGGCGGTGAGGACGCCGCGCAGGCCTCCGACCATCTGCCGCTCCTGATCGAGTGCCTCCCGGGGAACTGAGCGCGGTCGTCACGGCTCGCTGCGTCACAACGCTTGACCTTGACTCGACCGTCAGGAACGCTAGGGGGTGATGCGTACTCGCCCTGTCCTGTCAGGCGTCGTGCTCTGTGCGACGCTGTGCTCCATAGCTGGTCCCGTCCTCGCCCAGTCTTCGACCCTCTCCACGCCCGCCGCGAACGCCCGCCTGCAGGTCACGGCCCGAGACGCCGACGGCGTCCTGCCGGGCGCCACGGTCACCATCGCGCGCAGCGACGTGCCCCTGGCCCCCCTCGCCGCGGCCATCACCGATGCCGTCGGCGTCGCCACGATCGACGGTCTGGCGGCCGGGACCTACACCGTTCGGGTGTCGTTCCTCGGGTTCGCCGACGCCACACGAACCGACGTGGTCGTCGAGGGCACCGGGGTCGCGTCCGTCGACGTTGCCCTGACCCTGGCCCAGTTCTCGGCCGAGGTCACCGTGACCACGGCCAATCGCCGCGAGCAGGTGCTGCTCGACGTCGCCGATCCCATCGTCCTCATCGATCAGGCGCAGATCGCCGATACCGGGGCCCGGACCGCGAAGGACCTCCTCTCCGAGCAGACGGGCGCCGGCATCCAGGTGCAGGCCGGCGGCGGGCAGGGCCATCTCTCCCTGAACGGCATCCCGAACAGCGGCGTGCTCGTGCTCATCGACGGTCGCCGATACCTGGGCAAGGACGCCAACGGCAACCTGAATCTCGAAGATCTGCCCCTGACGGGCGTGGATCGCGTGGAGGTCGTGAAGGGCGCGGGGTCGGCGCTGTACGGCTCCGATGCCATCGGCGGCGTCGTGAACTTCGTGACGCGGCAGTCGCGCACCCCGGGTGTGACCAGTCTGTCGGACATCAGCGGCGGGTCGTACGGCGACTGGCGGGTCAACCAGACCCTGGGGTGGCGCGGCTCGCGCGGCGGGGTCAGCGGCAGTGCCGGCTATCGCGAGTACGACGGCTTCGACCTCAGCACCGCGAACCCCCAGACGATCGGGCAGCCGCCGAGCACGTGGTGGTCCGGCACGCTCAACGCGGACACCCGCCTCGGTGATCGCGTCCTGATCCGCGCCGCCGGCGACTACTCGAAGCGCGACATCGACAACTACTTCTTCTCGGGCGCCACCCAGCTGGCCTCGACGGTCTACGACTCGCAGCGCGACCTCACGCGCTACTCCGTGTCACCGACGATGGACGTGATCCTGTCGCCGAGCACGACGGTCACGGCCGCCTACACCGGCGGCTGGTACCTGCGTGACGAGACCCGCGTGTTCGTCGTCGGCGGACGGGTGCAGCCCCAGCCGCCCTGGCGGGAATGGAACGACGAGCTGCGCCTCACCGCCTCGCACGCCTGGCGCGCGTTCGGGATGGACCACCCGCTGCAGGGCGGCTTCGAGCGTCGCCACGAGCAGCTGAGTCGAGGCTCGCTCGACGTCGTGGACCCGGCGCGAGACATCACCACCGCCTGGTTCCAGCAGGAGGTGCGGGTCGGCAACCGCCTGACCGTGGCCGCGGGCGTCCGCTACGACGACTTCAGCGACTTCGGCAGCGAGTGGAGCCCCAAGGCCAGCCTCTCCTGGCGCCTTGCCGACCAGCACCGCCTCCGCCTCAGCGCGGGGCAGGGCTACCGTCCGCCCTACTTCGGTGAGCTGTACCTGTTCACGCCTCCGGCGTTCGTCGGCAATCCGAATCTGCAGCCGGAGACCGCCAACACCGTCAATGCCGGCTACGCCTGGGCGACCGCCCGGGTGCAACTCTCGGCCGACTACTACCTCGCGCGCGTCGAGAACGGCATCACCTTCGATCTGAGTCGGCAGCCCTTCACGTATGCGAACCTGCGGACCTACACGTCGCAGGGGACCAATCTCGGGGCTGCGGCCAGCCTGCCGGGCGGCTTCACGCCCAGCCTGTCCTACACCCTCAACCGGCGCGAGGACCAGGACGGCATCGAGATCGGCGGCTTCGCCAGGCATTCGGCCTTCCTCAAGTTGCTGTGGGCCAGCAATCGCCTCGGCTTGCGTGCCAATATTCGTGGGCAGGTGCTCGGCGACGTGCCTCCCGCACCGGATGGGTCGTACCAGTCGGGCTACCAGGTCTGGAACGCCCAGGTCTCGCAGCGCCTGCTGCGGCGGGGGCCCAACGTCGTCAGTCTGTACCTGCAGATGGGCAACCTGTTCGACGAGGGCGACGTGTTCCTCCGCAACGCGCAGGGACAGCCCATCGAGGGGGACTTCCAGGCGTGGCTGGCGCCGCGCACCTTCCTCGCCGGGCTCACGATCGACCTCGGTGGACTCCGGTAGGGAACAGACCATGCAGCGACCGCTACGCCTCGGGATGTTCGTGCTGTGCGCCAGCGTGCTGGCGTGCGCCGCGTCGGCACAGGACCGCGTCCATCAGACGCTGGACGTCACGCTCGACCCGGCCACGGGCACCGTCGCCGTCAAGGCCGAAGTCACTCCGGAGGGCAAGGCCGGCGAGATCGAGTTCCTCCTTCACTCGCGACTGCGCGTCACGAAATCGGAGCCTGCCGTGCGCGAGGTGCCGGTGGGCGACGTGGCCTGGCTCGGCGAGATCGAGGGGGGCGAGGTGCAGCAGGCCGCGGCGGTGAAGCGATACCGCGTGACCGTGCCGACGCCCGGCGCGCCGTTCCGGCTCGAGTACACGGGCGTGCTCGACTTTCCGCTGTCGGACGCGCGCGAGGAGTACACCCGCGGCTTCCGCTCGACGCCGGGCATCGTCTCCGCAACCGGGGTGTACCTGCCGGGCTCGAGTGGGTGGTACCCGCTCGTCGGGCGCGCCCTCGTGACGTTCGAACTCAGCGTGGCGCAGCCCGCGAATTGGCGCGTCGTCAGCGAAGGGGCCGGCACGTCTCGCGGCAGCGATGGTCGTGCCCATTGGGCCTCCACCGACCTCGTCGACCAGATTCATCTCGTCGGCGGTCCGCTGCAGGTGACGACGCAGGCCGCCGGGGCCGTCGACGCGCAGGTCTATCTGCACGAGGCCGATGCCGCGCTGTCGTCGAAGTACCTGGCCGCGACGGCGCAGTACCTCGAGATGTATCGCGGGCTGATCGGGCCGTATCCCTACAAGAAGTTCGCGCTGGTCGAGAACTTCTGGGAGACCGGCTACGGGATGCCGTCGTTCACGCTGCTCGGGCCGCAGATCATCCGCTTCCCGTTCATCCTCACCTCGTCGTACCCGCACGAGATTCTCCACAACTGGTGGGGCAACTCGGTTTTCGTGGAAGAGGCGCGCGGCAACTGGTCCGAGGGACTCACGGCCTACATCGCCGATCACCTGATGCAGGAGCAGCGCGGCGAGGACGCCGTGTACCGGCGCTCCACCCTGCAGAAGTACCGCGACTACGTCTCGACGGGACAGGACTTCCCGCTCGTCGAGTTCCGCGGCCGCCACAGCGCCGCCACCGAAGCCATCGGCTACGGCCGCACGATGATGGGCTTCCACGCGCTGCGCGTCCGCGTCGGCGACGACACCTTCCGCAAGTTCCTCGCCCGCTTCTACCGCGACTTCAAGGGCAAGCGCGCCTCCTTCGACGATGTGCGAACGACGATGGAGGCGGTGAGAGGGCAGGACTTGCGACGGTTCTTCGCCGACTGGATCGAGCGCAAGGGCGCACCGGCGATCGCGGTCAAGGGCACCGTGGTGCAGGGCGCCGCCACGGGCACCGGCGCGGCGTTCCTCGTCGAGGGCACGCTCGTGCAGGCGCAGCCCGGCGCCCCCTTTGCCATCGACGTGCCCGTGGTCGTGCAGACGACGGGAAAGCCGGTGGCCACGACGGTGTCCCTGACGGGCGCTGAGGCGTCGTTTCGCATCATCACGCCAGACGCGCCGGTGATGCTCCACGTGGATCCGGCGTTCGACACGTTCCGTCGGCTCGACGCCCGGGAGACGCCGCCATCGCTCGGGCAGCTGTTCGGCGACGCCGCGCCGCTGGTCGTGATCGCGGCCAGCGAGGACCCCGCGCGGGTCACGGCGTATCGCGCCATGGCCGAGAGCTGGAAGGCGCCGGCGCATGCGCCCCGCGTCGTCCTCGACACCGACATCACGGCCCTGCCGTCGGATCGGTCCGTCTGGCTGTTCGGCCGCGGCAACCGGTTCGCGCGCGGACTCGTCGACGCCGCCGCGGTGCGCCTCGATGCCGACGCCATCACGATCGACAGCCAGGCGATGCCCCTGCGCGACCACGCCGCGGTCATCGTCCGCCGTCACCCCGGTGATGTGACCAGAGCCGTCGGCTGGATCGTCGCCGACCGTGTCGACGCCATGCCCGGCCTCGGGCGCAAGCTGCCGCACTACGGCAAGTATTCGTACCTGGGCTTCGAGGGCGCCGAGCCGACCAACATGCTCAAGGGGCAGTGGCAGGCGTCGGATTCGCCACTGTCGGTGGACCTGCGCGACGCCGCGCGCAATACCGCCGGTCTCGCCGTCCCGCCGCTGGTGCTGACGCGCCCCCCGCTGGCGACCCTGCCGGCCGTCTTCTCGGAGACGTCCCTGAAGACGCACGTGTCCACGCTGGCCGATGCGGCCTTCACGGGACGCGGCGTCGGCACGGCGGGCCTCGACAAGGCCGCCGAGTACGTGGCGGCACAGTTCAAGGCCGCGGGCCTCACGCCCGGCATGCCCGACGGGTCCTGGCGGCAGGTCTTCACCTCGACGCAGTCACCCGAGGGCACGCCCGTCACGCTGGCCAACATCGTCGGCATCCTGCCGGGGAGTGACCCCGCCTGGCGCGATCAGTCGGTGGTGGTCACCGCGCACTACGACCATCTCGGCATGGGGTGGCCGAATCCGCGGGCCGGCGACGCCGGCCAGCTCCATCCCGGCGCCGACGACAACGCCAGCGGCGTCGCGGTGCTGCTCGAGGTCGCCCGGGCGATGGCCGCCGCAGGGCCGCCGCGCCGCACGCTCGTGTTCGTCGCCGTGACTGCCGAGGAGTCCGGCATGCAGGGATCGAAGCACTACGTCGAGCATCCCGTGCGCCCGCGCGAAGGCATCCGCGCCATGCTCAACATCGACAGCGTCGGCCGCCTCGGCACGGCGCCGCTCGGGGTGATCGGCGCCAGCACGGCGACCGAGTGGCCGCACGTGTTCCGTGGCATCGGCTTCGTCACCGGCATCCAGACGCAGATGGCGACGCAGGGGATCGAGTCGTCCGACCAGGCGAGCTTCATCGCGCGGGGCATTCCGGGGGTGCAGCTGTTCACGGCGCCGCACGCGGACTACCACCGTCCTGGCGACACCGCCGACAAGGTCGACATCCCGGGCCTGGTTCGCGTCGCCACCGTGGCGCGTGAGGCCCTGGCGTACCTCGTCGAACGGCCGGAGCCGCTGACGGTGACGATCAGCTCCTCGTCGAACCTGGAGGGCAGGGCCGGGTCTCCGAACCGGCCGTCCGAAACGCCACCCGGCACCGCCAGCGCCGCCCCTCGCCGCGCCGGTTTCGGCATCGTGCCGGACTTTGCGTTCGCGGGGCCGGGCGTCAAGGCCTCGGGGCTGGTGCCCGGGTCGCCGGCCGAGCAGGCCGGCATGAAGGCCGGCGACGTCCTGCTCGAGATGGCGGGGAAGCCCCTGGGATCGCTGTCGGCCTACTCCGACGTGCTCAAGACCCTGGCTCCTGGCCAGCAGGTCCCGGTGACGTTCGAGCGGGAGGGCACGCGTCAGCAGGTGACGGTGACGCTCTCGACGCGGTAGGCGGGTCGGCGCGCGCATCACGCGACCCGCTATACTCCCGCGAATGACCACCATCCTGGTCGCCGACGACGAGCAACTGATCCGGTGGTCGCTGTCCGAACGCCTGCAGGCCGACGGGATGCGGGTGATCGAGGCTGCGACCGGGCAGGAGGCGATCGACAAGGTGCACGAGGGCGTCGACCTCGTGCTGCTCGACTTCAAGCTGCCCGACATCGACGGCGTCACCGTGCTCCGCCAGATCAAGGAGCACGACCCCGACATCGTCGTCATCCTGCTGACGGCGTACGCGACGGTGGACACCGCCGTCGAGGCGATGAAGACCGGCGCCTATCACGTCGCCAACAAGCCGTTCAACGTCGACGCCGTGTCCGACCTCGTCGCCAAGGCGCTCGAGACCACCCAGTTGCGTCGCGAGGTGCGCAACCTGCGCGCCGAGAAGGCCCAGCCCTACGCCCCGGAACGCATCGTCGGTGACTCGCCGCCGATGGTCGAGGTCAAGGCGATGCTGCGCAAGGTCGCTGCGAGTCCGGCCTCGACGGTGCTGCTGACCGGGGAGAGCGGCACCGGCAAGGATCTCGCCGCCAAGGTCCTGCACTTCAACAGCGACCGCGCGCACAAGCCGTTCGTCAACATCACCTGCTCGGCGATCCCGGAGACGCTGCTCGAAAGCGAGCTGTTCGGGCACGAGCGCGGCGCCTTCACCGACGCGCGGCAGCAGAAGCGCGGCCTGCTGGAGTCGGCCGATGGCGGCACGGTCTTCCTCGACGAAATCGGCGAGATGGTGCCGGCGCTGCAGGCCAAGCTGCTGCGCGTGCTCGAGGAGAAGGCCTTCAAGCGCGTCGGCGGGCAGCACGACGTGCGCGTCGACGTCCGCATCATCGCGGCTACCAACCGCAATCTGGAGGAGCAGGTCAAGGGCGGGCACTTCCGATCGGACCTGTACTACCGCCTGAACGTGCTGCCGATCGAGTTGCCGGCCCTGCGTTCGCATCTCGAGGATGTGCCGGCGCTGGTCACCTTCTACGTCGATCAGTTCAACCGGGAGTTCCGCAAGTCGGTCCGCGGGGCCTCTGCGGCGTCGCTGCGGGCGATGCAGCACTACGGCTGGCCGGGCAACATCCGCGAACTGCGCAACGCCGTCGAGCGGGCCATGCTGCTCAGCGACGGCCCGTGGCTGGAGCCGGTGGACTTCCCGGCGATCACGGGCGCGGCTCCTGTCGCGTCCGGGCTGTCGCTGCCGGCCGAAGGCGTCAACCTCGAGGAACTGGAACGCAGTCTCGTGGTGCAGGCGCTCGAGCGCGCCAGCGGCAATCAGACGCGCGCGGCGACGCTGCTCGGCCTCAATCGCGACCAGATCCGGTATCGGATCGAGAAGTTCGGCCTGGGCAAGACGACGAGCTGAACGGGACTTTTTCCCCATGCCGGAGCGGGAGAGTTCGGCAGGGAGACGCCGGGGGGCGGTCACAAGACGTCGTTTTTTCAAGGACAGCACGGCGGCATGGCTGTTGCTCAGCGTCGAAGCATGAATGCCGGCAAGCGCCTCGACGCCCTCGCGATGACCTGCCCGTCGTGCGGGCAGCCGCAAGTGCCGGCGATGACGGGCAGCACGCTGACGATCGCGTGGTATGCCTGCGGCTGCGGGCACTTCTGGTCGGCCCGTGTGCGCGATGGCCGCCCGGTGCAAGGCGCCCCGCCGACCCCGCTGCCCTCGATGACGCCGATGCGCTAGCGACGGGCCTGCACCCCTGGGGTAGCATCGACCCGCGTGCCCCTGTCTTTTCGCCATCTCGCCGCACCGCGCGGCCGCGCCCTGCCCGTGCTGGGGCTGCTGCTGACGGCGCTCATCTTCGCCATCGACCTCACAGTGCCGGTGGGCAGCGCCATCGGCATGCTGTACGTCGGGGTGATCCTGCTCGGTCTGTGGAGCGCGTGGCTGCCGTTCCCGCTGGTGGCCGCCTACGGGGCCGCGGCGCTCGTGCTGGTCGATCTGTACGCCGGCTGGGACGACCACACGGCGCCCGGGGTGGTCGTCAACTACCCCCTGATGATCCTCGTCTTCATCTTCAGTGCGCTGGTGGTGCGGCGGTTCGTCATGCTCGAACGCCAGGCGGGCGCTCATCTCGAGCAGCTCGGTGACTTCAAGCGCGCGCTCGATGCCGCCGCCATCGTGGCCATCACCGACGTGCGCGGCCGCATCACGTACGTCAACGACAAGTTCATCGAGATCTCGGGCTACTCCCGCGACGAACTGCTCGGGCAGGACCATCGCCTGATCAATTCGGGCCACCACCCCGCCGAGTTCATCAGTGAGCTCTGGCGCACCATTGCGCGCGGGCGGGTGTGGCACGGCGAGATCCGCAACCGGGCCAAGTCGGGCCACTTGTACTGGGTCGACACCACCATCGTCCCGTTCATGTCCGAGGAGGGGAAGCCGTATCAGTACATCGCCATCCGGGCCGACATCACGGCGCGCAAGGCCGCCGAGGAGACCTTGACGCAGCAGGCTGCGCTGGCGCGCGTCGGGCAGATGGCGGCGGTGCTCGCCCACGAAGTGCGCAACCCGCTGGCGGGCATCCGCGGCGCGATGCAGGTGCTGATGGGACGTCGCAAGGCCGACGACCCCGAGCGCACCGTGATGCAGGAGATTCTCACGCGCACCGAGTCGCTCAACGACCTGATCAACGACCTGCTGTTGTTCGCCCGTCCTCGGCCACCCCGCATCGCCGAGCTCGAACTGGCGCCGGTGGTGCGGGACGTGTTCGCCACGGTGCGGCAGGATCCGGCCGGACAGGGCCTGGAGTTCGAGGCGCAGGGCCCGTCCCTGGTCGTGCGGGCCGATGCGGATCTGACCCGCGCCACCGTGCTCAACCTGGTGCTCAACGCGGCGCAGGCGCTGCAGGGCAGCGGCCGCATCACGGTGGCGACGGCCGTCGCGCCCGGGGGGATGGTGCAGGTGCAGGTGCGTGACACGGGCCCCGGGATTCCCGACGAGATCCGCGAGCAGATCTTCGAACCCTTCTTCACCACCAAGGCCCGGGGCGGCGGTCTCGGGCTGCCGATCGCACAGCGCACCGTCGAACTGCATGGGGGCACGCTGGCGGTCACCTGCCCGCCCGAAGGCGGCACCGTCTTCACGCTGACGCTGCCCGGGCCGGCCGGGCCGGGCTAGCCCTCACAACGACGAGAGGCCCTTCGAAGGGCCTCTCGTCCTGCCAGTGCGCGTGGCGCGTCCGACTACGTGGTCGGCTTCGCGAGCCAGGTCTCGAACTTGATGGTGACCTTCGGGTCGGTCTTGAGCACGCCCATCATCGCGGTGGGCGGGGCGATGCCGAAGTCGGTCATCAGCAGGTCGATCTTGCCCATCACCAGCAGTTTGCCGTTGCGCAGGCTGGTGATCAGGTTCAGGGTCACTTCCTTCTCGACACCGGCGACCTTGAGCAGGCCGATGGCGCGCGCGCCACCGGGCTTCTTCTCCATGCGCTGCATCGTGAAGACGATGTCGGGGTGGACGTCGGCCTTGAGCGCGACATGCATGTCGGCGGTGAAGTTGTCGCGGTCGGACTTGAGAGCGGCGACGGGCACGACCACCTCGAAGGATTCGACGGCCCCTGGCTGGATGACGCCGACCCAGAAGAAGTCGCCGCCGGGCAGGTCACTGGTGACCTTCACGTTGCGGGTCTGGGCCTCGTTGGTCGTCGCGCTCCAGTCGAGCACGGTGGACGTGCCGGACACGGTCACCGTGGCGCTGGACACGACCACGGGCGATTCCTGGGCGGAGGCGAGACCCGACACGAGCAGGGCAGTGATGGCGATGGCGCCGGACAGTGTGGGACGGAGAACTGAAAGAGTCATGATGGAACCTCGGCGGAATGAACGAGCAAGCTCCTGCCCGATCAAAGGCAACTCGCGTGCCGCCCGCCGGGGGCGTGGAACCGCGCGATTTTCGATGGATGCCATAAGCGGCCCGCATAACTGGGGAAGCCTTCGCGGAGGGGCGGGGAATAATCCAGCGGCCAGGCCCGGCAGGGCCCCATCGCGCCTGCGCGACGGGGCGGCGTCGATGGCTCGCGAGGTGCACTGACGCCCGGCGTGGCTTCGGGCGTCGCCGCCGACGTGGTCTTCCGGGCGCGTGGGCTCACCAGGACCTACCTGATGGGGGAGGTCGAGGTGCACGCGCTGGCCGGGGTCGATCTCGATCTGGTGCGATCCGAGCTCCTCGTGCTGCTCGGCCCGTCCGGCAGCGGCAAGTCCACGCTGCTGAACATCCTCGGCGGCCTGGACGTGCCCACGGCCGGCGAGGTCGTGTACCGCGATCACGTCCTGACCACGGCCGACGACCGGGCGCTCACCCGCTATCGTCGCGAGCATGTCGGGTTCGTCTTTCAGTTCTACAACCTGATCCCCAGCCTGACCGCGCGCGAGAACGTCGCCCTGGTCACCGAGATTGCCGCCGATCCGATGACCCCGGAGGAGGCCCTCGGGCTCGTGGGCCTTGCGGCCCGCCTCGACCACTTTCCCGCGCAACTCTCCGGCGGCGAGCAGCAGCGCGTGGCCATCGCGCGGGCCATCGCCAAGCGTCCCGACGTGCTGCTCTGCGACGAACCCACCGGCGCGCTCGACAGCGTCACGGGCGTCCTGGTGCTGGAGGCCATCGATCGGGTCAACCGCGAACTCGGGACGACCACCGTGGTGATCACCCACAACGTGGTCGTGGCCGCGATGGCCGACCGGGTCATCACGCTCGCCGACGGCCGCATCACCTCGGTCCGGCCCAACGCGACCCGCCGTCCGCCGCGCGACCTGGAGTGGTGACGCCATGGTCGGCATGGTCCGCGCCCTCGACCGCAAGCTGCTGCGCGACCTCTGGCGCCTCAAGGGGCAGGCGCTCGCGATCGGCGCGGTGATGGCGGTGGGCCTCGCGATGTTCGTCGCGTACTTCTCCACGTTCACGTCATTGCAGCGCACGCAGGAGCGCTACTACGAGCGGCACCGCTTCGCCGACGTGTTCGCCAGTGTGAAGCGCGCGCCGCTGTCGCTGGCGACCAGGCTGGCCGCCATTCCAGGCGTGGCTCAGGTCGACGTACGCGTGGTGGCCGATGTGACGCTCGATCTGCCGGGGCAGCCAGCGCCTGCGACAGGGCGGCTCGTGTCGGTGCCCGTCCCGCGGGCGCCCATGCTCAACGATCTCTTCCTGCGCCGCGGCCGCTGGATGGACGTCGGACGTCCCGACGAGGTCCTCGCCAGTGAGGCGTTTGCGCTGGCCAACGGCCTCGGGCCCGGCAGTACCATCCCCGCCCTCATCAACGGCCGACGCCGGCATCTGCAGGTCGTCGGCATCGCGCTCTCGCCCGAGTACGTCTACACCGTGCGCCCTGGCGAGGTCATCATCGACGACCGCCGTTTCGGTGTGCTCTGGATGGGCCGGCAGGCGCTCGGTGCCGCCTTCGACATGGAGGGCGGCTTCAACGATGTGGTCCTCGCGCTGTCGCCCGGCGCGAGCGAGCCTGCCGTGATCGGCCACGTGGACGTCGTCTTGCGTCCCTACGGCGGCTTCGGCGCCATTCCTCGTCGCCTGCAGATGTCCAACTGGTCCCTCACGAACGAACTGGCCCAGTTGCGTGGCTTCGGCATGCTGGTGCCGCTGATCTTCCTGGTCGTCGCCGCCTTCCTGCTCAACGTGGTCCTCTCGCGCATCGTCTCGGTGCAGCGCGAACAGATTGCCGCGCTCAAGGCGCTCGGGTACAGCAGGCTCGAACTGGGCTGGCACTACGCGAAATGGAGCCTCGTCGTCGGTGTCGGCGCGAGCGTGGCCGGCGTGGCCGGCGGGGCCTGGATGGGCCGCGGCATCATCGCCATGTACAACGACTTCTTCCGCTTTCCGGAGCTGCTCTACCGCATGCCCGCGGGCGTGGCCCTCGCCGGCCTCGCCATCAGTCTCGTGGCGTCGGTGGGCGGTGCCATGGGCGCCGTGCACCGCGCCGTGCGGCTGCCCCCGGCCGAAGCGATGCGGCCCGAGCCGCCCGCCATGTTCACGCGAAGCCTGGTCGAGCGCGTCGGCCTCGCGCACGTGCTCGGCCCGGCGGCACGCATGGTCGTCCGCAACCTCGAGCGGCAGCCGGTGCGAAGCGCGACCTCCGTGCTCGGCGTGGCGTGCTCGGCAGCCCTGCTGGTGCTCGGGCTGTTCTTCCTCGATGCGATCACCGAGATGCTGCGCGTGCAGTTCGACCTCGTGCAGCGGCAGGATGTGACCGTCACCTTCGTGGAGCCACGCGGCGACGCCGCCGTCCACGAACTCCGGCGCTTGCCCGGGGTACTCGACGTCGAGGCCACGCGCACCGTGCAGGTCCGCCTGCACGTGGCGCAGCGGTCACGACAGTTGCTGATCACCGGCCTGGTCGACACGCCACGCCTGCAGCGGGTCGTCGACATCGGCGGCCGGGTGATGGCGCTGCCCCCGGCCGGTCTCGTCCTGTCCCGTTCGCTGGCCGAAGCGCTCGGCGTCGAGGCTGGCGGCTCCGTCACGGTCGAGGTCCTCGAGGGCCGCCGCCGCACCGTCCGTGTCCCCGTGACGGCCATCGTCGACGAGTATCTTGGCCTCTCGGCCTACATGCGCCTGGAGGCCCTGCGCACGTTGCTCCGGGAGGGGCGTCTCGTCTCCGGGGCCCACCTGCTGATCGATGCGCGCGAGGAAGCGGCACTCTACCGGCGACTGGAGGCCATGCCGGCGGTGGCGGGTGTGAGCAGCACGCATGCGATGGTCGAGAACTTCGTTCGGCAGATGGACGAGACGATGGGCGTGATGATCGGCTTCAACGTCCTGTTTGCCAGCATCATCGCGTTCGGCGTCGTCTACAACGCGGCCCGTCTCTCGCTCTCCGAGCGCGGGCGCGACCTGGCCAGCCTGCGCGTGCTCGGCTACACGCGCGTCGAGATCTCCACGATGCTCCTCGGCGAGCTGGCCGTCGTCGTGGTCCTCGCCATTCCCGTCGGTCTGGTGATCGGCTACGGGCTCGCCGCGCTGGTCATCGGACTGTTCGAGACCGAGATGTACCGGTTTCCTGTCGCCGTCGCGCCACGCACCTACGCGGCTGCGGCGGTCGTCACCATGGGCGCCGCCCTCGTCTCTGGCCTGGTGGTCCGGCGTCAGCTGGATCACCTCGACCTCGTGGGCGTGCTCAAGACCCGGGAGTAGCGTGTCATGTCCATCATCCCTGCCCGTGATCGGCTCACTGGGCGTCGCCTCGTGGGCGTGGCGGTCGTGACCGGGCTGGTGGCCCTCGCGGCGTGGGCCGTACGCCCGCGTGCGGTCGAGGTGGTCACGGCGGTCGTGACCTCGGCGCCGCTGCAGGTGACGCTCGACGAAGACGGCGAGACGCGCGTCCAGGATCGTTACGTGGTGTCGGCGCCCGTGGCCGGGCGCGTGCTCCGCATCGACATCGACCCGGGCGATCGCGTCGAGGCCGGCACCACGGTGGTGGCCACGATGCGTCCCGCCGCGTCGGGGTTGCTCGACGCGCGCACGCGCGCCGAAC
>NZ_JALHPM010000156.1:0-15168 GCF_022842525.1 Luteitalea sp. | reverse complement strand
CACAACGCCGCCAGCCGAGCGTCCAGCGCGACCTGCCGCTCGCGGCGCAGCACCAGCTCGGCGGACACGCCGTCGATGACCGTGCGGTGCCAGTCGACGGCACATCGGCCGTCGGCCGTCGGTCGCACGCCCGCGTGGACGAGCGACGGACCGAGGTCGACGTCGAGCGCGATCAGGGCGCGGGCTGCCGCGGCCATCGCCGTCGGCGCCGTCCCGACCAGACGGTCCGGTGGCACTGCACCCGTCGCAACGGCGCGGGCCAGCACCGTGTGATGCGACGCGTCCGCGCACACGACGAGGGCGCCGGGCGAGCGGCGGTGCAGGTCCTTGAGCTGTGCAAGGGGATCCGGCTGCACCGGATCGGCCAGCACCGTCACCCATGCCCCATTGGCATCGTCGAGCGACGCGCTGCCGGAGACCCGGGTGCTGTAGCCGTCGACGGGGCCGGACTGCAGGATGTCGAGCGCCTTGCCGGCGGCGAGGGTCTTCTCGGGGTCGATCAGGCGAACTTCGTCGAACCGGCTCCGCGAGGCCAGCGCATAGGCAAGCGCCCCCCCGAGGGGGCCGGCTCCGAGGATGGCGACGAAGGGCATGAAATGTTGGGCGTGGCGTGCGCCGCGCGACCCCGGTAGTGTAAGGGCATGACATCCAAGCCTCAACTCGACGGACACGTCGCCATCGTCACGGGCGGTTCCCGGGGCATCGGTCTGGCCCTCACGTGTGGTTTCGTCGCCCGCGGCGGCCGGGTCGTCGTGTCCGGTCGGTCGCGCAGCGATCTCGACGCGGTCGTGAGTGAACTCGGCGCCAACGTGGCGGTCGTGCAGGGCGATGTCGCCGACCCGGCGGTGGCCGAGGCGCTCATCCGCACCGCGACCGAGCGGTTCGGCGGTGTGGATTCCCTCATCAACAACGCGGGCGTGGGGACGTTTGCCAACGTCGCCGACATGGCGGCCGAGGACTGGCACCGGCTGATCGCGACCAATCTGACCGGCGTGTTCCTCTGCTCGAAGGCGGTCATCCCGGCGCTGAAGCAGCGCGGTGGCGGCTGGATCATCAACATCAGCAGCCTCGCGGGGCGCAACTCGTTCGCCGGGGGCGCGGCCTACTGCGCGTCCAAGGCCGGGCTCAATGCCTTTGCCGAGTCGCTGATGCTCGAGGTGCGCAAGGACAACATTCGCGTGTCGACGGTGATGCCCGGATCGGTGCAGACCGCCTTCTCGGCGGGCGGAGACGCGCCCGAGCACGACTGGAAGCTGTCGGCAGACGATGTGGCGCAGGTGGTGTTCGACCTGCTCGGCAGCAGCGCGCGCAGCCTGCCGAGCCGTGTCGAGATCCGCCCCAGCAAGCCGAAATAGAGCGTGTCGACGCGTGGCGGTGTTCGACGGCACCGCCGCCGACTGTAGCCGCCGACCTTCAGGTCGGCGGTCAGCGACACATCACGTCGGCGGACTGATCGCGCCCCGCCGCTCTGCCATCAACGCCACGGCCCAGGCGACCGCCGGCACCAGGAAGAAGACGGCCAGCGTCGTCGCCAGCGTGCGAGGCGGGATGTGCAGGCGATCGAGGCCGATGCCCGTCAACAGAATCGCGGTGGCCGACACGAGGGTGTGCAGCGCCAGTTCGAGCGCGAAGATGCGGCCGCGCACCCGGGCGTCCACGGCCAGCTGGAGCAGCACCGTGCTGAGCACCCAGAGGAGGGTGCCGAAGACGTGCGCCCAGACCACCGCGAGGGCGCCGACGAGCAGCGTCGGCGCATTCGCCAGCGCGATGTAGCCGACGGCTGCGAGCCCGTACGCCCAAGGGACGAGTGACCGCAGGCGCGCGGCGTCGACGCCCTGGACCGCGCGTGCCAGCAGCGCCCCGCCAATCGCGCCCACGCCGCGTGCGGCAAACAGCACCCCGATGCCGCGCGCCGCCGTCTCGCCCGGTGCCGCGACGAACACCCGCTGGCCGAACACCGTCAGCAACAGCATCATGCCGCCGGCCACGGCCCACACGCCCTTGATGCTCAGGAGGGCGATGGTGGCCGGATGGGCCCGCAGGTAGTGGAGTCCATCACGTACGCGGACGTCCGCGCCCGGCGCGTGCAGGGTGTGATGCGATTCGTGCACGTGCAACCCGCGCAGCGCCAGCGCCGAGGCCAGGAACGACAGTCCGTTGCAGACGAAGGCCGCGTCCCTGCCCACGAGCACGGTGATCGCGCCCCCGACCGAGGCGCCGATGGCCAGCATCACGGCCCAGGTCGCGGCCGACAGCGCGTTGGCGGTGATGAGGTGCTCGCGGGGCACCACGTCCGGGAGCATCGCGGTGCGGGCCGGCTCGAAGAACGCCGTCGCCACGACGCCGAGCGAGACCAGGACGAAGGCGAGCCAGATCTGATCGGCCGAGCGCACGAAGATCAGGCCCGTGAACAACACGGCCCGCGCGAGGTCGGCGCCGATCATCAGCGTCCGCCGCGACATCCGATCGACGACGACGCCGGCGATCGGCCCCACCAGGGCCAGCGGCAGCAACTGCACCACCATCATGGCGGCGACCAGCGTCGCCGAGTTGGTGAGGTCGAGCAGCAGGGCGTAGACCGCGACGGCATTGAACCAGTCGCCGAGCTGGCTCACCACCTGCGCGATCCAGAGGCGCCGGAACTGCGGGTTGTGGAGCAGCAGCGCCGTGAACGTCATGCGCCGCCGAGGACCCGCGTCAGGGTGCTGGCGTCGATGTTGGCGCCGGTCACGAGCAGGACGATCGGATCGGCCGCCTCGGCCAGCGCCCCGGACAGGAGCGCGCCCACGGCGATGGCGCCAGCGCCTTCGGCGACGAGGCGCTCGTGCGCGAACAGCGCCCGGACGCCCTCCACCACGAACGGCTCGGGTACCGTCCGCACCGGCACGCGATGCTGTTGCACCAGCGTGAAGGTGTCGGCGTCCTGCTCGAGATTGCCGAGCAGCCCATCGGCCAGGGACTCGCCCGGTGTGATCGTCGTGGTGTGGCCCGCGGCCAGCGCGTCCGTGAACGCCGGGTTCACCGCCGGCTCGACGCCGATCACCGGGGCACGTCCATCGATGCCAATCGCCACGCCCGCGAGCAACCCGCCGCCGCCCGTCGGCACGACGATGGCGCCGGGGGAGGGCAGGGCGTCGAGGATCTCCAGCGCGACGGTGCCGGCCCCGGCGATGATGTCGGGGTGGTTGTAGGGCGAGATGAAGAGGCCGTCGCCGTTGGCCGCGGCCGCCAGCGCGCGTGCTTCGGCGTCGTCGTAGTCGACGCAGTCGGCGACAATCGTGATGCCCGGCCCGCGCAGCCGATCCAGCTTGGCGCGCGGGGCGTCCTTCGGGACGTAGATCGTCAGCGTCGCGCCGAGCTCACGCGCGATGCTCGAGATCGCCACGCCATGGTTGCCGGCCGACGCCGTCACGATCGGCGGCCAGGCGACGCCGGCGTCGCGGCCCGACGGTGTCCGCTCGGCCAGCGCAAGCAGCGCGTTGCAGGCGCCGCGGCGCTTGAAGGATCGGGTGTGTTGCAGGGTCTCGAGCTTGAGCCATACCTCACGCCCCGTGGCCTCGGAGAGGCCGTCGGCGCGCACCAGGGGCGTGCGACGGATGTAGGGAGCGATGCGGCGGGACGCCGCCTGGACGTGATCGAATGAGACCGACATGGTGATCGAATCGTGTGCCGTACCGCCGTTCGAGAAGAACGGCTATGTGGTGGCCTGCCCCGTGACCGGCGAGGCCATCGTCATCGACCCGGGGCACGAGGTCGACCAGCTCATCGCCATTGTCCGCCGAACCGGCGTCAGCGTGCGTTACATCATGCTGACGCACTCCCACCTCGATCACATCTCGGGGTGCAACGAGGCCAAGGCGGAATGGCCCGTGCCGCTGGTGCTGCACAAGGACGACCTGTTCCTCTACGAACGGGCCGTGCAGCAGGGGATTGCCTTCGGGATCAAGATGCGCGCCCAGCCGCCGATCGACGCCTGGTTCGACCAACAGCCGCACTGGACGTTCGGCCAGTGCACGCTGCACGCGCATCACACGCCCGGCCACAGCCCGGGACAGGTGTGCCTGCAGATCGGCCAGGTCGGTCAGCCGGCCGAGGATCTGTTCGTGGGCGACACGCTGTTTGCCGGCTCGATCGGGCGCACCGACCTGCCGGGTGGCGATCACGCCACGCTGCTGCGGTCGGTGCACGAGGTGCTGTTTCCGCTGGGCGACGCGTGTCGCGTCCACCCTGGCCACGGGCCGGCGACGACGATCGGGGACGAGCGTCGGACCAACCCGTTCCTGAAACCCTAGCTGCCGACTTCCAGCGTCGTCTCCACCTGGTTGAGCGGCGCGTGGACGAGCACGAGGTCGACGCGCCCGACCCGGAGCGTGTCTCCGGGCAGCAGGGTCGCCTTGTGCACACGTCGGCCGTTCACGTAGGTGCCGTTGGTGCTCTGCAGGTCCTCGACCTCGAGCTGTCCGGTCGGCTGGGCGGTGAGACGGCAGTGCAGGCGCGACACCATCGCCGCGTCGACGATGAAGTCGGCGCGGACGGCGCGGCCGAGCGTCTTGATGGTGCCGGGCATCAACCGGAAGGTGAGGGCCGGTTCATGCCCCTGCACGGTGCGAAGAATCCACATCGGTATGCGTTGACCTAGACGGCGGCGGCCGCCACGGGCGCGGGCAGCGGCGGGAGACCGAGCTGTTCCCGCAGACGCGGGGCGATCACCTCACCCTTGTGCGTCACGAGGATCTCCCGGGTGATCTCGTCGGCCTGGTCGATCACCAGCGCGCCTTCCTTGGTGCGCAGGTGAGCGAGCAGCGTGGTGAGGTTCTTGGCGTAGAGCTGACTGGCGTGGAAGGGCACGGTGGCCGGCAGGTTGGTCGGCCCGTGGATCGTGACGCCGTGGGCGACGATCGTCTCGTCGGCGACGGTCAGCTCACAGTTGCCGCCGCGCTCGGCGGCGAGGTCGACGATCACCGAGCCTGGCGTCATGGCCGCGACCATGTCGGCCGTGATCAGCACCGGGGACTTCTTGCCGGGAATGGCCGCCGTGGTGATGACCACGTCACTGTGCGCCACGACGCGCGCCATCGTCTCGCGCTGACGACGGTAGAACGACTCGTCCTGTGCCGCGGCGTATCCGCCCTGGCCCTCGGCCGCGGCGGTGTCGAGCGGCAGCTCGACGAACTTGGCGCCGAGGCTCTCGATCTGTTCCTTGACGGCGGCGCGGACGTCGTAGGCCTCGATCTTGGCGCCGAGTCGCTTGGCGGTGGCGATGGCCTGCAACCCGGCCACCCCGGCACCGATCACGAAGACGCGGGCCGGCGCGATGGTGCCGGCGGCCGTCATCATCATCGGGAACATGCGCGGCAGGGTGGCGGCGGCCAGCAGCACGGCCTTGTAGCCGGCGATGTTGGCCATCGACGACAGCGCATCCATGCTCTGGGCACGCGTGATGCGCGGGATCAGCTCCATCGAGATGACGGTCGCGCCCTTCGCGGCCATCGCCCGCGCCGCGTCGGGGGCCCCGAGTGGATCGGCGAATCCGATGACGGTGTGCTTCGAACTCAGCCGTTCGACGTCGGCGAGACCATAGGTGCCGGCGGCCGCGGCGGTCCGGACCTGCAGGATGATGTCTGCCTCGGCAAACACCTGATCGCGCGATCCGAGTCGCGCGCCTGCCGCGACATAGGCGTCGTCCGGACAGCCGGCACGCACGCCGGCGCCCTGCTCCACGAGGACCTCTGCCCCTGACTTGACCAGGGGCGCAATGCTGCCAGGGACGAGGGCAACCCGGTCTTCTCCGGGCACCAGTTCGCGCGGGATCCCGATGACCATGCGCCGGATTGTACTCCCCGCCTTCGCCTTCGGCTACGGCGGGCACGCCCCCGACCCCGAAGGGTCAGCCGCGGGCGAGGCTCGTGGGCCGGGCCCTGCACCCTGTTAACCCCTCGGACTCGTTTCCCGTTGTGAGAGATCGAGCGGTCGTGATGTAGGAGCCGTCCCACTGGGCCGGCTGTCCCTGTGCCCATCGTGCTCGCGCGACGCCGCGGCGCGCGGGGGCACCTGTCCGCGGTAGCTCGCGAAGCGTGCGTGCACCTGTCCGCCGCAACGCGAGAGGTGTTCGTGGCCCTGTCCGCCGCAGCTCGCGAGGCGTGCGTGAACCCCGCCGCCGCAGCGCGAGAGGTGTGCGTGGACCTGTCCGCCGCAGCGCGGGAGGTGTTCGTGGACCTGTCCGCCGTAGCTCGCGAGGTGTTCGTGGACCTGTCCGCCGTAGCTCGCGAGGCATCCCATGCGAGCGAAGGCGGATGAACTCCCGGCGGAGGCGCTCCGTCCAAGTACAGCGTTCGGGAAAGCGGCCACAGCGGCCATGTCCGGAGAGAGTTCGATGATGACCCTGATGAACAAGCGCCTCGGCGTGCTCACCGCTGGCGCCCTCGCGGCCGGCGCTGGACTGTATGCGTGGTCGGGCATGACGCCCGCGAAGGCGACCTTCGAGCCGTCCCGGCTCGCGACGGTCGAGCAGGACACCATGGTGCGGTCGGTGGTGGCCACCGGCAAGGTCGAGCCCATCTCGAAGGTCGAGATCAAGTCGAAGGCCAACGGCATCATCGAGCGCCTCCACGTCGATGTGGGCGACATCGTCACGGCCGGGGACGTGCTGGCTGAACTCGACAAGGAGAACCTGCTCGCGCAGGTCCGCGAGGCCACGGCCAACGTGCAGGCGGCCGAGGCGGCGCTGCTGGCGGCGCGGGCGCAGCTCGAGAAGAACAAGGTCGAGGCCGAGGGGCCCGACGTCGAGTTCGCCCGACGGGCGGCCAAGCGCGCCGAGGATCTGGCCACGCAGAAGCTGGTGGCGCAGTCCGAGTTCGACACGGCGCAGAGCGCCTACGAGCTCGCGATCAACCGCCAGAAGGTGGCGAAGGGACAGCTGGCGGTGGCGCAGGCCAAGGTCTCCGAAGCCGGCGCGCAGGTGGCGCAGGCCCGCGCCAATCTCGAGCGCGCCGACGAGGAACTGCGCAACGCGACCATCCGGGCGCCCATCGCCGGAATGGTCCTGACGCGCGACATCGAGATCGGCAGTCCCGTGTCGTCGATCCTGAACCTCGGCGCCAACGCGACGCTGGTGATGACGCTCGGTGACATCAAGGAAGTGTTCGTCCGTGGCAAGGTCGACGAGGCCGACATCGGCCAGGTCCAGTTCGAGCAGCCGGCGCGCATCAGCGTCGAGACCTTCAAGGACAAGAAGTTCGACGGGCGGGTCACGCTGATCTCGCCGATGGGGGCCGAGAAGGACAACGTCACGACCTTCGAGGTCAAGGTCTCGATCGACAACCCCGGCAACGAGCTCAAGGCCAACATGACGGCCAACGCCGAGATCATCCTCGAGCAGCGTCCGGACTCGCTGATCGTGCCCGAAGCGGCGATCACGTACGACGCCGAGCGCAAGGCGTTCGTCGACCTGTTCGATCCGAACGAGCCCACCGGGCGCCGCCGGGTGCCGGTCACGGTCGGCATCGGCAACGGCACGCGCGCCCAGCTGCTGCAGGGCGTCAAGAAGGGCGACCGCGTCATCCTGCCGTCGTAGCCGCCATGCGCGAGTCCTTCTTCCAGGCCCTCGACAATCTCCGGGCCAACAAGCTGCGCAGCTTCCTGACGATGTTCGGCATCATGTGGGGCATCGTGTCGATCGTCGTGCTGTCGGCCCTCGGCGAGGGCTTCCAGCGCGGCAACGACGCCGTGCTGCGCGAGTTCGGCCGGAACATGAGCATCGTGTGGGGCTCTCGCACCACGATGCAGGCCGGCGGCGAGCGCGCCGGGCGCCTCGTCACGCTGACGGTGGACGATGCGCGGGCGATCAAGGCGCAGGGCCGCCTGGTCAGCATGGTGAGCCCGGAGATCCAGCGCGGCACCAAGGTCAAGAGCGCCTACAACGAGGCCTCGGTGGTCGTGCACGGGGTCGAGCCGCCCTACATGTTCATGCGGACCATCGAGGTGGACCGCGGCCGGCAGCTCACCTGGAGTGACGAACAGAACGCGTCACAGGTCGCGGTGATCGGCTGGGAGATGTGCCAGCAGCTGTTCGGCCAGCGCGACCCGGTCGGTGAGCAGATCCTCGTCAACGGCACGCCGTTCCGCATCGTCGGGCGCATCCGCCGGAAGGATCAGGACAGCAACTACAGCGGTCCCGACAACAACAAGATCTTCATCCCGTTCGCGGTGATGGCGAAGTACTTCCCGCGCCCCGACGCGCCGACCGGCAGCCTCAGCCAGATGCTGGTGATGCCGCGGCAGGAAGTGATCGACAACCTCACGACGGTGCTGACGGCGCGCACCGGTCGGGTCGAGGACATCGACTGGCCGCTCGAGCACGAAATCCGCGAGATCCTGGCGCGGCGCAAGGCCTTCAATCCCGACGATCGCGATGCCATCAACGTCTGGGACACCTCGCTGCAGACGATGTTCTTCGACCGGATGATCTCGGCGATGGGTGGCTTCTTCCGCGTGGTGGGGCTGGTGACGCTGGCGCTCGGCGGCATCGGCGTGATGAACATCATGCTGATCGCGGTCAAGGACCGCACGCGCGAGATCGGCGTCCGCAAGGCGCTCGGCGCAACCACCGCGGCCATCCAGCGGCAGTTCTTCCTCGAGGGCTTCTTCCTGACGATGTTCAGCGGCGGCCTCGGCATGGCCATCGGCGTCGCGCTGTGCACGGCGGTCAACACGCTGGCCGAGCTGCCGATCCGCTTCGCCGGGATGATCATCACCTGGCCCAACGCGCTGCTCGCGCTCGGCGCGCTCGTCCTCATCGGCGTCGTGTCGTCGACGCTCCCGGCCCGCAAGGCCGCCAAGTTGCCGCCCACCGAGGCGCTCCGGTACGAGATGTGAGGCGCCCATGACCCCCCCGGATATCGCCACGCTGGACTCGGCCATGCCGCTCGCGCCCGCACGGCGCGTGCGTGGACGCACTCGAACGCTCCAGATGCTGAAGGAGGTGGTGCGCGAGGCCGGCTACGGCGTCTCACGCAACCGGCTGCGTGCGGCGCTGTCGATGCTCGGCATCTCCTGGGGCATCGTCTCCGTGGTGATGCTGCTCGCCTACGGCAACGGCTTCCAGGAGGCGCTGATGGTCGGCTTCAGGAACGCCTTCGGCGAAGGCGTCGCCGTGATGTATCCCGGGCAGACCAGCATGCAGGCAGGCGGCCAGCGGGCCGGTCGTCGCATCCGGCTCAAGCCCGAGGATGCGGCGCTCGTCGCCGAACTGCCCGCGGTGCGATCGGTGAGCCCGGAGTACATGAACCGCCTGCCGATGACCTTCGCCGACAGGTCGTCGACGTTCGCCCTGCGCGGCGTCAACGTCGCTTACGGGTCGATGCGCGGCGAACGTCCCGGCAAGGGGCAGGGCCGCTGGCTGACCGACGAGGACGTCGCCGAGCGGCGTCGTGTCGTCTTTCTCGGCTACGAGGTCGCGCGCAAGCTGTTCGGTGCCCAGCAGGCCGTCGGGCAGACCATCCGCATCGCCAACCGCCCCTTCGAGGTCGTCGGCGTGATGGAGGACAAGGTCCAGATGTCCTCCTACTTCTCGCCGGACAAGTACTGCGCCTTCATCCCCCACACGACGATGGGCGAGCTGCAGGACACGACCTATGTCTCGACCATCGTCTTTCAGACGATGAACCCGCTGCAGCAGGAGAAGACGCTGCGGCAGGTGCGCGAGCTGCTGGCGCGTCGCCATCGCTTCGAAGCGGCGGACGAGCGGGCCGTCAACATCAACGACTCGGTCGAGAACATGGCGACGATCAACGGCATCACCAACGGGCTGAAGGTGGTGCTGACGTTCATCGGGGTGCTGACGCTGGCCATCGGCGGCGTCGGCATCATGAACATCATGTTCGTCTCGGTGACCGAGCGGACCCGCGAGATCGGCATCCGCAAGGCCCTCGGGGCACGCCGGCGCGAGATCCTGCTGCAGTTCCTCTGCGAGGCCTTCTTCATCACCTTCCTCGGCGGCCTCGCCGGCGTTGTGGCCTCGTGGCTGATGGTGTGGGCCTTCAGCCCGCGGCCGTTCCTGGCCGAACTGCTCGACGACCTGAGCCGCCGGACCGACATCCATCTGGTGCTGTCGCTCGAACTGCTCGGCATCTGCACCGCGATCCTGATGGTCGTCGGCATCATCGCGGGCCTGCTGCCCGCGGTGCGGGCGTCACGCCTCAACCCGATCGAGGCGCTGCGCTACGAGTAGAAGGTGGCAATGCGAGATTGGAAATGCTGAATTTCAGGCGGCTTGGCCTGCCGGCCTCCGCCGCGCCAGGCGTAGCCGGCGCGCGAGAATTTCACATCTCGAATCTCACAGTGCCAGCGTCAGCGTCCAGGTAGTTTCCCCAGCCACTCGACGATCTGCTTGGCGACCTCGGGGCTCACCTTCGCGGCCTGGAGGCTGGCGTACTCGGCCACCTCGCCCGTCTTCGCCGGCACCAGCAGGTGATTGATGCCGGGCACGAGGACGAGCGTGGCCGGCCCCTTCTTGCGCTGCGCCGCCAGCCCGTTGAGCAACTCGGCGTTCTGCAGGGGCACCTGCTTGTCGAGTTCGCCGTGGAGGATGAGCAGCGGCTGGTCGACCTTCTTCAACACCGGGGTCGGCTCCCACTGGAGGAAGCTGCGGAACCACGCCGTGTCGGCCTGCTTGCGGACCGCCTCGGGCACACCCTCCCAGCCCGTGCCCGTGAGCACCGCATTCATGATCTGCTTCTGCAGGTCGATGCGGCGCTGCTTCTCCTCGTCGGAGATCTTGAGACCGTCGAGGGCGCGGCGCTGCTGTTCCAGCACCAGGTCACTGCCCTTCGTGCCCGGTGCGGCGATGGTGGCCACGGCCTTGATGTCGCCGGTGCGGCTCGCGGCGATCAGCGCCACGGCGCCGCCCTCGCTGTGACCGACCACGAACATCCGGTTGCCGTCGACGTCCTTCTGCTTGCGCAGCCACCGCACCACACTCACCACGTCGTCGGCATAGTCCGAGAGGGTGGCGGACTCGGCGCGGCCACCGCTCTGGCCGACGCCACGCTTGTCGTAGCGCACCACGAGGTAGCCGGCATCGGCGAGGTGTCCGGCGAGCTGGCCCATCACGGGCACACCGTAGGCGATGGTGTCGCGATCGACGTTGCCCGAACCGCCGACGAGCACGACGGCCGGCAGCTTCTCGACGTTCTTGTCCTTCTTGCCGGGGGCCGTCCTGCCGGCCGGTCGCGAGATCGTGGCGCCGATGTTGAAGCCGACGCCTGCAATCAGCAACGTCTGGTCGTTCTCGCGGAACTCCTTGACCTCGCGCGTGAAGACGCTCGTGAGGTCCTCGCGCACCACGTCGACGCCGGCAGCGGTGATCGAGTAGCGGATGAGTCGCCCGGTGGCCTTCTCGGCCCACAGCAGCAGCACCATCGGCGTACCGGCGTTGTCGAGGTCCAGGACGTGCCGACGGACTTCGTACATGCCCGCTGCGGTCTGCATCCGTTCGTCACCGACGGCCGACAGCGTCGCCTTCACCTGCGCCTGGGGCGCGACATAGAGCGGCACGGTCGCGCCGGCCTGGAGCGTGACGACGCGATAGGCCAGGGCCTGGGCGGCGGCGAAGACGTTGTTGGGCAGGAAGATGGCGTCGGCCGCGACGTCGTGCGACACCGTCGTCGCCGTCTCGCCCTGCGTGACCTTGTTGGTGGCCTTGCCCTCGGCCACCGTCGTCTCGACGATCAGCGCCTGGTCCTTGAGGCGAGCCTCGGTGCGCATGCTGACGGGTACGCCCGTCGGGCCGTAGACGAACTCTGCGGCGCGCAGCACATAGCCACCGCCAGCGATGCCGCCGGACGAACGGATGGTCATCCCGCTGGCGTCGCGCACCACGGCGACCTGCTCGGAGCCGACGTTCCGGCCCTGCACCACGATGCGGTACGCCGCGTTCCACTGGTCGTCCACGGCAGGCTGGGCCACTGCTGGTGTCACGGACAGCAGGGCGGCGACCAGCGGAAGGAGCCACGTACAATGGCGAAGGACCACACGCATTCGCTCAGGATATCAGCCCCGGAATGACCGAGACCTTCGCCGACGAGTACCGCGCGCTGCATGCTGACGCGCTGTGGATGGACCGCAGCGGGCGCGACGCGCGCCTGGACGTGCGTGGCCCCGACGCCGCCGAGTGGTTGCAGGGGTTGCTGACGCAGGATGTCAGGACGCTGGAGCCGGGGCAGGGGACGTACGCGGCGTACCTGACCCCGCAGGGACGGATGATTGCCGACCTGCGCCTGTTCCACCGCGGGGACCGCTTCCTGATCGAGGCCGTGGCGGGTGTCCGCGCGACCCTGCTGAGTCGACTCGACCAGTTCGTGATCATGGAGGACGTCACGATCAGGGACGTCAGCGAGACCCTCGGGTGCCTCACGGTGATGGGACCGGCGGCCGGCGGAGTGGTGGCGGCCATGACGGGACTGGCGCAGGACGCGCTCGAGGCGCTCCCGGAGCATGCCCAGATCGCGGTCGGCACGTCCGGCGGCTTCGTCGCGGCCTCGCGAGACCTCGGGGAGCCGGCGTTCGATCTCGTCGCGCCGACCGTGGAGATCGCTGCCTGGCGCGCGCAGTTGCAGGCGAGAGGCACCCAGGCCAGCGAGACGCTGGTCGACACCGCCCGTATCGAAGCTGGTCGGCCCCGCTTCGGCGTCGACATGCGCGAGGACACGATCCCGCTCGAGGCCGGGATCGAGCGCCGGGCCATCAGCTTCGACAAGGGGTGCTACGTCGGGCAGGAAGTGGTGATCAGGATTCTGCACCGCGGGCAGGGGCGGGTCGCTCGACGCCTCGTCTGGGTGGAGCAGGCGCCCGCCGACCCGACCGTCGCGGCGTGGCCGCCGGGTGAGGCCGTCCATCTCGGCGAGAAGGCCGTCGGCACGGTGAGCAGTGTGTGCTGGTCGCCGGCCCGGGGCGGGTGGCTGGGCATTGCCATGCTGCACCGCGATGCCACCGAGCCGGGCACGGTGGTCCGCATCGGGACGCATCAGGCCACCGTCCGCGCCCTGCCCTGATGCGGTCGATCATCGTCAGCGCGGCGGTCGTCGAGCAGGACGGCGCGTTCCTGCTGACGCGACGTGCCTCCGACGCGCATCTCGGTGACCGCTGGGAGTTCCCGGGCGGCAAGGTCGAGCCCGGCGAGACGCTCGAGGCGTCGCTGGTGAGGGAGATCCACGAGGAGCTCGGCTGCGGTCTGGAGGTCGGGCCGCGGCTGCTCACCTCGCGACACGCGTATCCGGAGGTGCACGTGGAACTGCATTTCTTCGCGGCGACGCTGATCGGCGCGCCCGTGCCTCAACTCGGGCAGGCCATGCGATGGGTCCCCCGGGCGGAGTTGTCGTCGCTGCCATTTCCGGAGGCCGACGTCGAACTGGTGAGGCTCCTCACGCAGGGGCGGTGACGCATGCCCGTGTCTCGCGACGTCAACCGCATCGAGGGCTTCAGCGATGCCGTCTTCGGCTTCGCACTGACGCTGCTGGTCGTGTCGCTCGAGGTGCCGCGCACCTTTGCCGACATGATGCAGAGCGTCCGCGCGCTGCCCGCCTTCGCGGCATCGTTTGCCATCCTCCTGCTGATCTGGCAGGAACATCACGGCTTCTTCAGGCGCTACGGCGTGCACGACGGGCCGACCATCTGGCTCAACGGTCTGCTGTTGTTCGTGGTGCTGTTCTACGTCTACCCGCTGAAGTTCCTGATGACGATGCTGATCGGGCCGCACGGGGTCCTGTTCGGCGGCAGGCCGGAGGGGGTGAGCGACGCGCAGGTGCCCGGGCTCATGGCCATGTACGGGGTCGGCTTCATCGCCCTGTTCCTGATCCTGGCGGCGCTGCACTGGCGATCGCTGTCGTGCCTGAAGGCCGTGCCGGACTCGGGTGTCGACCTGCGGCTGCTGCGCGTTCACCTGGGCGCCACGCTGGTATACGTCTCGATAGGCGTCCTGTCACTGCTGCTGGTCGCCCTGCTGCCCACGAGTGTGGGGCTGCCGGCCTCGGGCATCGTCTACGCGCTGATCGGGCCGGCGCACTTCGCCTACCACCGTTTCGTCGTGCCACGGCTGATGAGGGCGGACGTTCCGCCGAGTGTCCCGCCGACCTGAAGGTCGGCGGCTACAGTCGTGCCCGGAGGGCTCCAGCAGTCTCGCTCAATCGCGGCTGCACAGGGGTAGCTGCACTGCGCGAACCAGCTCAGACGGCTCCGCCGGCGATTGTAGGCGTCGACCTTCAGGTCGACGCACCGGTGCGATAGGCGCAGTGCTTCTGTTTCGGGCAGTAGAGGCACTGCGGCTTGCGGGCGGTGCAGACGGTGGCGCCGAAGTCCATCAGCGCCTGGTTGAAGTCGAACACGTGCTTGTGTGGCAACACCGCGCGCGACAACTCCCACAGGTGCTTCTGCATGGCGTGCGACTTCGGCTCGCCTTCCCCGACGAAGACGCGGAACAGCACGCGGGCCACGTTGGTGTCGAGAATGGCCGCGCGTTTGCCGAACGCGAAGCTCATCACCGCGCCGGCCGTGTAGGCGCCGATGCCCTTGAACGACAGCAGGGTGGCTTCGTCGGACGGCAGCTTGCCGCCGTAGCTGGCCACCGCTTCACGGGCGATCGACTGCAGCCGCCGTGGCCGGATGTTGTAGCCGAGCGGCCGCCAGGTCTGCACGACGTCGTCTTCGGGCGCGTCGGCCAGCGCTTCGAACGAGGGGTACTTCTCCAGCCACTCGTGATACTTCGGCAGCACGCGATCGACCTGCGTCTGCTGCAGCATGATCTCGGAGACGAGGATGTGGTACGGGTCGCTGGTGTTCCGCCACGGCAGGTCACGGCCCTGGGCGCGATACCAGGTGAGCAGCGTGGTGCGGAACCGTCGTCTGGCGCGGGCATCGGGCAGCGGCAACAGCGGCCCGGTCTTTCGTGGCACGACGGGCAGTATATTCGGCGAACGCCGAACGCCGACCCATGAGCCTTGAGCCCTGAGCCTTGATGGGTGAGCCCTGCCCCCTGAGCCCTGACCCCTGAGCCATGCACTACGCTGTAGCCCGGTGAACGTCGATCAGGCCTACGCGCGGTGCCAGCAGGTGGCGGCCGCCCACTACGAGAACTTTCCCGTGGCCTCGCGCCTGGTGCCGGCCTCGATGCGGCCG
>NZ_JALHPM010000155.1:0-15489 GCF_022842525.1 Luteitalea sp. | reverse complement strand
GACGAGCGCCTCGACGTGGATACCCGAGGCGTGCACGATCGCGTCCTCGTACTGGCGAATCTCGTGGTCGAGCAGAAAGCGGGCCTCGGCCTTCGCGGCGTCCGAGGCCGTGAGCCCGGCCACGGCGGCATGCGCCTCGCGCGCCGCGGTCAGGCCCCGCGCAAGGACGGGCAGGATGGCCGATGGCCGGCGGACGTCGACCTCGTCCAGGGCCTCGCGAGCCGCCCCGGCCATCGTGGCGAGGTGGGCCTGCAGGCTGCCTGCGGGCAGGCCGGCGAGCGTGGCGAGGGCTGGAATGGAGGTGTCGATGCCGTCGAAGACCGACTGCTCCTGCGCGATGCGCGGCACCACACTCTCGACCAGGCGCAGTCCGGTGGACTGCGGGCCATGCAGTTGGGCGCCCCCCATCTCCTGCGTCTTGTGCTGCGACCGTCCTTCGGCGGCGATTTGCGCATAGGTGCGGCCGAGCGCTGGCGCGAGGATCCCGGTCTGAAGCGTGAGCGTGGGCGGCTGGGGCTGATTCGGACCGAAGCGCATGCCCACGTACAGCTTCTGGACCTGCCACGGGCGCAGGCCCTCCTTCAGCTGGTCGGGGAACTGGGAGGGATCGGCCGCCGCCCGCACGGCGAGGGGCGTCAGGGCGCCGGCAAGCTGATGATTGCCGTGGCCATCGGCGTCCGTGCCACTGAAGCGGGAGGCCACCACGAGCGGGCGGTACAGGCGGATGACACGCACCATGTCGGCCAGCGGCACGTCGCGCCCGCCCCACTTGCGCTCCGTCTCCGGCATGTTGACCGTGTAACCGAAATCGACGACGCGCGTGAAGAACTGCTCACCGCCATCGAGGGCACGCGCCTGCAGCAGTTCCTCGGTGCGAATGACCCCGAGCGCCTCGTAGAACTCCGGCCCGAGCACGTTCTGCCCGCCCTCGCCGCGATTGAGCGAGAGGTAGGCGACGCGGGCGTGGTCGCCACGCGCGAGGCGTGCGATGAGGGCGCTGTCCTCGTCATCGGGATGGGCGCCCGTGTGCATGGCGCTGGCCGTGGTCGTCAGCCGCTCGAGCTTCTGAATCAGGCCGGCCGCGCCCTCGCTGTAGGGCGCCCGCACCTGCGCGCCGACCGACACGAGGGACAGCGCCAGGGCCGCCCCCACCATTCCCACGGGAACTCGCATGCCGCGCATGATATCGAAGGTCGGGCGCTCGGGCGCGCCCCCTACCCGCGCGCGGTGGCGGCGCGGAACTCGCGCACGGCACGCAGCACGCGGTCCTGTTCGATGAGGAACGCGTCGTGCCCGTGGGGCGACGTGAGCCAGCAGAGCTCGCCGTTGGGCAGGCCCTCGGCCAGCGCGCGCATCTCGTCGGGCAGGTACAGCATGTCGGTGTCGATGCCGACCACCAGGGCGGGTTGCTCGAGGCGCGCGAGCGCAGCCGCGACGCCGCCGCGGCCCCGACCGACGTCGTGCGAATCGAGCACGTGCGTGAGCGTCACGTAGGCGCGCGCGTCGAAGCGCCCCACCAACCGCTCGCCATGGCGATGCAGCCAGCGGGTCACGGTCGGCTGGGCGGCGTCGTCACGACCGGCGGCGAAGCGGGCCTCGAACGCCTTCGCGCTGCGATAGCTGATCATCCCCATCATGCGTGCCGTGGCGAGGCCGCGCGCGGCTCGCCCGTGCGGCCATTCCGCATCGGCGAAGATCGCCTGTCGCTGGGTTTCGGCCAGGGCCACCGCCCACGGCGCGTGGACGGCCGGCGCCGCCAGGACGGCGATCGTCTCGACCAGATCCGGATACAGCAGCGCCCACTCCAGCGCCTGCATGCCCCCCATCGAGCCGCCAATCACGAGGCGCAGCCGGCGCACCCCGAGGGCGTCGAGCAACTGGCGCTGGACGTGGACGACGTCGCGCACCGTGACCGCGGGCGCTTCAGGGTGGGCGCCGAACACCGCATCCCACTCCGGCGCGCCGGGCCCGGTCGTGCCGTAGCAACTGCCGAGCACGTTGCTGCAGACCACGAAATCGCGCGAGGGATCCAGCGCGCCCTCGGGGCCGATCAACGCGCCCCACCAGTCGGACACGTCGGCCGAGCCCGTGAGGGCGTGACACACGAGCACCGCGTTGTCACCGCCCGGCGCGAGGGTGCCCCACGTCTGGTAGGCGACGGTGACGCGCGGCAACACCGCGCCGGACTCGACGATGACGGGCGCCGGCAGCACGTGCTGCAGGCGCCCGGTGGCCACGGGGACGCTCACGATCAGGCGGACGCCGTGACCTGGGCGAAGGCCTGCGCGAAGTCGGCCTTGATGTCCTCGATGTGCTCGATGCCGACCGACACGCGCACCAGGTCGCCCGACACGCCGGCAGCGACCTGCTCCTCGTCCGAGAGCTGCTGGTGCGTGGTCGTCGCCGGATGAATCACCAGCGTCTTGGCATCGCCGACGTTGGCGAGGTGGCTCGCCAGTTTCACCGAGTCGATGAACTTGCGCCCCGCATCGCGGCCGCCCTTGATGCCAAAGGACAGCATCGCGCCGAACCCGTTGGTCAGGTACTGCGTGGCACGGGCGTGGCTGGGGTGATCGGCCAGGCCGGGATAGTTGACCCACGCGACGTCGGCCTGCTGCTGCAGCCAGGTGGCCAGCGCGAGCGCGTTGTCGGCGTGCCGCTGCACTCGCAGCGACAGCGTCTCGAGGCCCTGCAGGAACAGGAACGAATTGAACGGGCTGACCGAGGGGCCGAAGTCACGCAGGCCTTCGACGCGGGCACGGATGATGAACGCGATGTTGCCGAAGGGGCCGTTGACGCCGAACGGCTCGGTGAACACCAGGCCGTGATACCCCGGCGCCGGGTCGGTGAAGAGCGGGAACTTGCCCGACGCCCAGTCGAACTTGCCGGCATCGACGATGACGCCGCCGATCGACGTGCCGTGCCCGCCGATCCACTTGGTCGCCGAGGCGACGACGATGTCGGCCCCGTGGTCGATGGGACGGCAGATGTACCCGGCGCAGCCGAAGGTGTTGTCCACGATCAGCGGAATGCCGTTGTCGTGGGCCAGCCTGGCGATGGCCGCGAAGTCGGGCACGTTGTAGCGCGGGTTGCCGATCGACTCGACGTAGAGCGCCTTGGTCTTGTCGTCGATGGCCTTCGCGAAGCCCTCGACGCCGTCGCCGTCGACGAACTTGACGCCGATACCGAGACGCGGCAGCGCGACCTTGAACTGGTTGTACGTCCCGCCGTAGAGGTAGCTGGTCGAGACGATGTTGTCGCCGGCCTGCGCAATCGTCGAGATCGCGAGGAACTGCGCCGCCTGGCCGCTGCTCGTCGCCAGCGCCGCCACCCCGCCCTCGAGCGCCGCCACGCGCTGCTCGAAGACATCGGTGGTGGGGTTCATGATCCGCGTGTAGATGTTGCCGAACTCCTGCAACGCGAAGAGGCGGGCGCCGTGGTCGGCGTCGTTGAAGGTGTACGACGAGGTCTGGTAGATCGGCACGGCCCTGGCGTTGGTCCCGGGCGCGGGTTGTTGGCCGGCGTGCACCTGCAACGTCTCGTAGCGGTACTGGCTCATGACAGGAATCCTCGGCGCGCGTGGCGCGGGTACGGCGTTCGGAACGGGAGGGCCCGACCGGGACGCGCGGTCGGGTTGACGCGGATGGGAGGCGACGGCCTACCCGGGCGACATGCCGGCCCGCATCGGTCCTCTGCTCGAACAGGGACAGGATACGCGGGCGGCGAGTCTCATGGATCAAGTATGGGAACCCGCCGATGAGGCGGCAAGACGGCCGAGCGTCATATCCCGGGAACCGGGAGCCGGGAACCGGGAACCGGGAGCCGGGAACCGGGAGCCGGGAACCGGAAGCCGAGCACCGGGCTGGCGGCAGGGACGGCTGAGTATCATCACGGGACATGGGAATGGACACGACGCGCACGGCGGAGCACGGTCGCCTCGAGGCGGCCATGAGCGTGGACAGCCACTGGCGCCGGTGGGGGCCGTACGTGAGCGACCGGGCGTGGGGCACGGTGCGTGAGGACTACAGCAAGGACGGGACGGCGTGGGAGTACTTCCCGCACGAGCACGCCCGGTCGCGCGCCTACCGCTGGAACGAGGACGGCATCGCCGGCGTCTGCGACCGCAAGCAGGAGATCTGCCTCGCGCTGGCCCTGTGGAACGGCCAGGACGCCATCCTCAAGGAACGGTTCTTCGGCCTGACCGGGCCGGAAGGCAATCACGGCGAGGATGTCAAGGAGTACTACTTCTACCAGGATTGCACGCCGACCCATGCATACATGCGGATGCTCTACAAGTACCCGCAGCGCGCGTTTCCGTACGAGACGCTGGTGGCGCGCACCCGCGAGCGTACGCGGCACGAGCCCGAGTACGAACTGATCGACACCGGCATCTTCGACGACCACCGCTACTTCGACGTCACCGTCGAGTACGCCAAGGCCGACGAGGAGGATCTGCTGATGCAGATCACGATCGTCAATCGTGGCCCCGACGCCGCGGCGCTGCATGTGCTGCCCACGGCGTGGTTCCGCAACACCTGGGCGTGGGCCCCGGGCGCGACCAGGCCCGAGTTGCAGCAACTCGACACCGTCGACGCGGTCTCGGCGGTCGAGGCGCGCACGCAGCGGTACGGCACGCGGTATGTGTGCTTCGACGGCCGGCCCCCGATCCTGTTCACGGAGAACGAGACCAACACGCGGCGGCTGTTCGGCGACCCGAGCGGCCCGGCCTGCGCCAAGGACGGCATCAACGACTTCGTGGTGCAGGGCGCAACCACCGCCGTCAACGGCACGGGGCGTGGCACCAAGGCCGCCGCCCACTACATCGTCGACGTCCCGGCCGGCGGCGCGCGCGTCATCCGGGTCCGCTTCTCCCCCACCGCGCCCACCGCGGATGCCTTCACGGATTTCGACGCCGTCCTGGCCACGCGCCAGCAGGAGGCCGACGCGTTCTACGCCACGGTCATCCCCGCGCACCTGACGGCCGACGAGGCCGCCGTGATGCGCCAGAGCCTGGCCGGCATGCTGTGGAGCAAGCAGTTCTACCACTTCGACGTCAAGGCGTGGCGCGCCGGAGATCCGGCGCAGCCGCCGCCACCGCGGGGCGGCAAGCGCGACACCCGCAACGCCGAGTGGAGCCACCTGTACAACGACGATGTCATCTCGATGCCGGACACGTGGGAATACCCGTGGTACGCGGCGTGGGATCTCGCGTTCCACTGCGTCCCTCTCGCCATGGTCGATGCCGACTTCGCCAAGCGCCAGCTGCTGCTGATGCTGCGCGAGTGGTACATGCATCCCAACGGGCAACTGCCCGCCTACGAATGGAACCTGAGCGACGTCAATCCGCCGGTCCATGCCTGGGCCGCCTGGCGGGTCTACGAGCTCGAGCGGGCCCGCACCGGCACCGGGGACATCGCCTTCCTCGAGCGCATCTTCCACAAGCTCCTGCTCAACTTCACGTGGTGGGTCAACCGCAAGGACGAAGGCGGCAACAACGTCTTCGAAGGCGGCTTCCTCGGGCTCGACAACATCGGCGTGTTCGACCGGTCACAGCCGCTGCCCGGCGGCATCTACCTCGAGCAGTCGGACGGCACGAGCTGGATGGCGATGTACTCGCTGAACCTGTTGACCATCGCCCTCGAGCTGGCCAGGCACAACCCGGCCTACGAGGACGTCGCCAGCAAGTTCTGGGAGCACTTCCTCTTCATCAGCTATGCGATGGCCCACCAGGAGCAGGGCGACGACGTCAACCTGTGGGACGAGCAGGACGGCTTCTTCTACGACATCCTGCGGCTCGGCCAGGGGCGGTACGAACGCGTGCGCATCCGCTCGATGGTCGGCCTGATCCCGCTGTTCGCGTGCGCCACGCTGGAGGAGTCCCAGTTGCAGACGCTGCCGGCCTTCCGCCGCCGGATGCGCTGGTTCCTCGAGCATCGGCCCGAGTTCGCCGCCAGCGTGGCGCTGATGCGCCAGCCCGGGCAGGAGGCACGTGGCCTGCTGTCGCTGGTCTCGCCCGACCGCCTGACGCGCGTCCTGCGCTACATGCTGGACGAGCAGGAGTTCCTCTCGCCCTACGGCATCCGCGCGCTGTCGCGCTACCACGACGCGCATCCGGTGTCCGTGTTCGTGGGCGGAACGGAACACCGCGTCGACTACGAACCCGGCGAGTCGTCCACACCGATGTTCGGCGGCAACTCGAACTGGCGCGGCCCGATCTGGTTTCCGGTCAATTACCTGCTGATCGAATCACTGCGGACCCTGCATCACTACTTCGGTCCGGAGTATCGCGTGGAATGCCCGACGGGCTCCGGTCAATGGATGACGCTGGCCGAGGTCGCCGACGAGATCGCGCGACGGCTGGCCAGGCTCTTCCTGGTCGGCGCCGACGGCCGTCGGCCGGTGTTCGGCGGCGAGGACCGCTTCGACCGCGTGCCGCACTGGCAGGCCCACATCCCGTTCCACGAGTACTTCCACGCCGACACGGGCAAGGGGCTCGGCGCCAGTCACCAGACCGGCTGGACGGGACTGATCGCCTGCCTCCTGGCGGGCAACGTCGTGAGTCCGTTCACGACGGGGGGAGACGCGCACCAGACCCGCTGACTCGGCGGGCCAGGCGACCCGTGCGGTGTCAGGCCTCCTCGGCGCTGGCTGCGGGCAGGCGCAGCGTGAACACCGTGCGGCCCGGAACGCTGTCCACCTCGACCGTCCCGCCGTGGCGCTCGACAATCGCCCGGACGATCGAGAGGCCGAGACCGCTGCCCTCGCGCGTCGCCGCCCGCGAGGGGTCGGCCTTGTAGAAGCGGTCGAAGACGTGCGCCAGATGCTCCGGGGCGATCCCGGGGCCCGTGTCGGCCACCCGAAGCACCACGGCATCGCCCGCGGTGTCCGCGGACAACGACACCTGACCGCCACGCGGGGCGTAGCGCAGGGCGTTGGCCACGAGATTGTCGATGGCCTGCTCCAGCCGGTGCGGGTCGCCATACACCTGATCGGCCGCGTCGTCGACGTCGAGATCGAGGACGACGCCGGCCTCAGAGGCCACCGGTTCGTTGCGACGGACGACCTGTTCGAAGAGGCGACGCGTGGCGAACACGCGCATGTCGAAGTCGGCGCCGTTGCTCTCGAGCCGGGCCACGGCGAGCAGGTCGGCGACGATGCGTTCGAGCCGACGCGTCTCGCGCTCGAGTGTCGCGAAGTAGCGCGTCCGGCGGTCGTCGTCGCCGGCGATCTCCGGCATCTGCAAGGTCTCGATGAACCCGCGCATCGCGGTGAGCGGCGTCTTGAGTTCGTGCGAGACGTCGGCGAGCATCTGGCGGCGCATGAGATCGACGCGACGCAGGGCATCGTCGCGCTCGGCGAGTTGCGCTCCCATCCGGTTGAAGGCGCGCGCCACCAGGGCGATCTCGTCGCCGCCGCTCTCTGGGGCCCGCGCCTTGAGGTCGCCGTCGCGCATGCGCTCGGCCGCCGCTTCGAGGGCCAGCAGCTTGCGGCGTGAGGGCGTGAAGATGAGCCAGGAGGCCAGCGCCGTGCTCAGCACGAGCAGGAGCACGCCGGAGGGCGACACGAACCGCGCGACATCCTGCACGAGACTGCGGGGCGGGAAGCGGAGGACGACCAGTCCCTTCAGGCGGCCACCGAGTTGCACCGGGGCCGTGACGAACGGCACGCCGACGTTGGCGGCCACACGCCGCTCGGAGCCGGCCGGGCTCAGCATCTGCCTGGCGAACACGAGCAGGTCGATCGGCAGGGGGGCATCGGCCGCCGACTGCACGCGACCGTCGCTCATCACGATGTCCAGCAGCGGCCAGTCGGGGTAGCGTTCGCGCTGCAGGCGCCGCAGTTCGAAGGGCTGCTCCTGCTCGATGGCCGAGGCGGCGGCCAGCGCGACCTCCATGGCGACGGCGTGCGGCGATCGCCTGGGATCGCGCGCGTCGCGCTGCATCTTCGCGGTGAAAAGCAGGCCCTGAATCAGTGCGATCGCGATGACGAGGCCGACGAAGCTGACGCCGATCCGCAGGTAAAGACTGCGCCACCAGGCGACACCGACACGTGAGGGGGACACAGCGCTAGCTCATCACGAATATGTGGAAGAAGTGTGACTCGGCGTAAACATCCACCGCGCATTCGACGTACGCACTGAAGATGATCGAGGCCGAGACCCGTCGCGTGCTGGTCGTCGAAGACGACGCGTCGATTCGTGAACTGCTGCAGTTGCACCTCGGCCTTGCCGGGTTCGATGTCGAAGAGGAAGTCAACGGGCGCAGCGCGCTGGAGCGGGCGCGCCGTACGAGGTTCGACCTGCTCGTGCTCGACGTGATGCTGCCCGGGCTCGACGGCGTCTCGATGTGCCGGGCGCTGCGCACGGCCGGCGCCAACATGGAGACGCCCATCCTCATGTTGACCGCGCGCGACAGCGAGGCCGATACCGTCATCGGCCTCGAGAGCGGCGCCGACGACTATCTCACCAAGCCCTTTGGTGTCCGCGAACTGCAGGCGCGCGTCCTCGCCATCACGCGCCGGCATGCGCGGGCGGACCACGACCCGCCGGCCGAATCGTCGCCCCTCGACATGGGCGCCGGCTTCAGCATCGATGTCTCGCGGCGGCAGGTCGTCGGTCCCGCTGGACCAGTCGAGCTGACTCGGCAGGAGTTCGATCTCCTGCACCATCTCTGCCTGCACAGGGGCATCGTCTTCAGCCGCGCACGCCTGCTGGAGACGGCGTGGACCAACGACACCTACACCGAGCGGACCGTCGACACGGTGGTGAGCCGCCTGCGCAAGAAGCTCGAGCGCGACCCGCGGAACCCCGAGCTCATCCTCACCGCCTGGGGCGTAGGCTACAAGTTCGCCGAGCGCGTCTGACGCGCGGGTGCCGCCCGGCGCCCCGCGTCACCGAACATCGCCGCATCGGTTCTGCAACACCCGTACAACATCCGTCGCGTACCAATGGAGGACAGGCCGCGGGGGCGCTCCCGGACTCGACGGGCGGCGTGTGAGAAGACGGAGATTCCAACAGGGGTTGGGGTACACCGACAGCACTTCTCACCGTCGTTCATCAGCCCGCTCTCTCCCGCGGTTTGCCACCCTCCCCCTCGCACCTCCCGCGCCGCGCGCCCGCCACTCCTGCCTTTCGACAGGCCGACCCTCTCCGCATTGCGTAGGACTTCACCTACGCGACGTTCTGGCCGCCGCCGCCGCCGAGGTGTCGTCGTTCCGACAATCGCGTGATGCGTCGTCCCCGCATCCTGCGGAAAATCCGACGGTCCGCGGGCTCGCTCGCCGGCAGATGCCGCGGCTTGTCGCGCTGGTCGAGCTGGCATGCGTTGTGTATTCACTGGTGGCGTGCAACGAACGACCTTCCATCGCGCAACGTTCAGGCTCGCGTCAGCGCGTCGCACGCCTCATGTCGCAGTTCCTCATCGTTCATAACCCTTCTTCGAGCCAGGGCACCCGCCCACTTGCCGCCGCGCCGACCGCCATCGGCGCGGCGGTCGTCGTTTGCGCAGGTCGATGCGTTCGCGAGGGGCCTGTCCTTGGGTTCGCGAGGGGCCTGTCCTTGGGTTCGCGAGGGGCCTGTCCTTGGGTTCGCGAGGGGCCTGTCCTTGGGTAGGGCCGGCTCTCCGAGCCGGCCGTCACCGCCCGCCATCTCAATGCGTGTGCAGCAGGCGATCGAGCGACTGCAGGCGCAGTAGAGCGGGATTGGCGCGACGGGCCGCGTCGCATGACCGACGCGCGACATCCCATCGTCCGAGCTTCATGTGGGCCGTGGCCTCGGCGGCATGCCACAGGTCTTCGCGAAGCAGCGTCCGGTCGGCCCGCAACGCCTCGACGAAGCGGAGGGCCCGCGACGGATCGGCCAGCAGGAACTGATCCCAGAACGGCCAGGCCCGTGACTCGCTCATGAAGGCCTTGAGGCGGTCGCGGATGGATGCCAGCCGCGCGACGTACGTGTGCGAGGTGCGCACGGTGTCGGCACCCGCCGCCGCGATGCGCGCACTGGTGGTGGCGTCGGCGAGAGACGCCGAGACAACGGCGGCCATGGACTTTCCGGCGGGCACGACGACGAGGTCCTCGCCGGGGGTGAGCAGCGTCGCGGCCTCGTCGGCCTGGTCGGTGACCACCAGGCAGCCGCAGGCCATCGCCTCGAACACGCGCATGTTGAGGCTGGCACGCCCGTGGGCGCGGGTCACGTTGGGAGTGACGCGGGCACGCTGATAGAGCGCGCGCAGGCGGTCTCGCTCGGGGACGAAGCCGCGGTAGCAGGGCGCCAGGTCGTGGTCGGCGGTCCATGCGGCCTCGTCGTAGCCGTAGATCTCCAGCCCCAACGGGGCCAGGGCACGCAAGGTGGCCAGTCGCTCCGGGGTGGGCCCCCCCGAGAAGAGGACCGGCAGATCCCGCGCGGCGCCGGCGGCCGGCGGAAAGAACATGTCGTCGTTGACGGCCATCGGCAGGTACTCGGCCGCCACGCCGTACCGCGCGAGGTCGGCGAGGGCGGCCCGATCCCAGCAGAAGACGCGGACGTCGGCCCGCTGCAACCGCTCGATGTAGGGCGCGGTGGTCGCATCCACGGGCCGATCGAACGGGGTGCCGAAGTCGTAGAAGAAGCAGGCCACCGGGGCCTGCGCGACATCGGCGAGCCGCCAGGGATCGTCGGGGAGCATTGCCGGGAACGGCGGCAGGATGGCTTCGATGCCGTAGCTGAACACCAGGTCGGGCCCGAACGCCCGGAGGTCCTCGGTGACCCGGGCCAGGGCCGCCTGCCACGCCTCGATCGGGGCGCCGTGCAACTGCTGCGTCAGGGCGTCGAAGTCGATCCAGTGCACCGCCCAGCCGAGACGACGCGCCGCCTCGGCGAGATCGACGGCGACGAATCGCGCAAAGCTCCGCTGACGAATCGACGCGACGACCTTCATGCGCGCGTCGTGTCGAGGCGCATGCCCTGCCACACGCGGAACAGCGCCACCGTCGCCGCCAGGCCCACGACCAGCGTGACGGTCCCCGTCGTCGTCTGCCCGTACAGCAGCATGCCGCTGCCGAACAGACCGGCGTACACGGCGACCGTCCCGAGGAACGTGCACAGCAGGCCGCGCGGGACGTTGGTGGCGTCGTGCAGCGGTCGAATCGGCGCGCCCGCCCGCTCGGCGCGGTCCATCACCGCCTGCCATCCCGGTCCCCCGGGGTTGGTGCGGCGGACGAATTCGCGCAAGGTCGCTTCATCCGATGGCGGCGTCACCAGCGCCACCACCAGCCAGCTGACGGTGGTGATGAGCACGCCGACGACGATCTTCTGATACTCGGGCCAGCTGGCCGCGAACGCCCCGAGCTGCAGGAACAGCGTGACGACGAACGAGACGACCATGGCGGCCAGTTCGCTCCACGGGTTGATGCGCCACCAGAACCAGCGCAGGATGAACAGGAGCCCCGTGCCGGCGCCAATCTGCAGCATGATCTGGAAGGCCTGCACGGCGTTGGTGAGCTGCAGGGACAGCAGCGCGGCCAGCACCATCATCACCACGGTCGACAGACGCCCGACGTTGACCAGCGTGGGGGCGCTCGCGCCCGGGGTGTCGAAGCGCTTGTAGACGTCGTTGACCACGTACGAGGAGCCCCAGTTCAGGTGCGTGGCAATGGTGGACATGTACGCGGCGAGCAGCGACGCCAGCATCAGCCCCATGACGCCGGGCGGCAGGAAGGTCAGCATCGCCGAGTAGCCCAGGTCGTTGCCGATCTTGTCGGCAGGCACGTGCGGGAACGCCTGCTGAATCGAGGCCAGGTCGGGAAAGACGATGAGCGAGGCGAGCGCCACGAGGATCCACGGCCAGGGGCGAATCGCGTAGTGCGCGAAGTTGAAGAACAGCGTGGCCGCCACGGCTTCCTTCTCGTTGCGCGCGGCCAGCATGCGCTGGACGAGATAGCCGCCGCCGCCAGGCTCGGCGCCGGGATACCACACGCTCCACCACTGCACCGCCAGCGGCACGATCAGGAAGCCGAAGAGGAAATCACGACTCTCGGGCGTCGACCAGTCGAGCGGCGGAATCATCGCCAGCTTCGGCATCACGGCCGGGTGCGTCAGGAGGCCCTGGAGGCCGCCGACCTGCGGGTGCTGCAGCGCCACGTACGCGGCGGCGAACGCCCCGATCATCGCGACGATGAACAGCAGGAAGTCGGTGATGATGACGCCGCGGAACCCGCCGAGCGTGCTGAAGATCACCGTCACCAGCATGGCGGCCGCCACCGACTGCGCCGGCGTGAGCCCCAGCATCGTCCCGCCGATCTTGATCGCCGCCAGCGTCACGCTGGCCATGATCACGACGTTGAAGAAGACGCCGAGGTACACGGCGCGAAAGCCCCGCAGGAAGGCCGCCGAGGCGCCGCTGTAGCGAATCTCGTAGAACTCGACGTCGGTCAGGATCTCGGAACGCCGCCACAGCGCGGCGTAGAGGAAGACCGTCAGCATGCCGGTCAGCAGGAAGGCCCACCAGCTCCAGTTGCCGGCCACCCCGCGACTGCGGACCAGGTCCGTCACCAGATTGGGCGTGTCGGTCGAGAAGGTGGTGGCGACCATGGAGAAGCCGAGCAACCACCACGGCAGGTCGCGCCCTGACAGGAAGTACTCACTCGAACTCTTGCCGGCCTGACGCGACACCCAGAGCCCGACAGCCAGTGTGAGGGCGAAAAAGGCGAGCACAATCGCCCAGTCGAGCGTGGACAGAATCATGGATGGCTTTCCGGGCGTTGCCCTCGCAGGCCCAAAGTGTGTACAACACGGAGAGGCGCGCGTGGCACCGGGGCGGATTATTGGCGCTGAGCCAGTCGCACGCAAGCCCGGCGTGCGCCAACGGTCGGGGCCGTCGGTGACGGCCGGTTCGGAGAACCGGCCCGACCCACCCCGCTCCTGACTCCCGATTCCCGACTCCCGACCCGGATACCCGCTTCATGAAACCAGCACTTCTCGTCCTGGCTGCCGGCATGGGCAGCCGCTACGGCGGCCTCAAGCAACTCGACCCCATGGGCCCGCATGGCGAGACCGTGATGGACTACGCCATCTTCGACGCCCTGCGCGCCGGCTTCGGCCGGGTCGTCTTCGTCATCCGCCGGGACTTCGAGGCGCCCTTCCGGGAGCAGGTGTTGTCCCGATACGCCGGACGCATCGACGCCAGCTACTGCTTCCAGGACATGGAGGCCCTCCCGGGCGGCTTCACCCGTCCAGCCGAGCGCACCAAGCCCTGGGGCACGACGCATGCCATTCTCGCGGCGCGAGACGTGATTCACGAGCCGTTCGCGGCGATCAACGCCGACGACTTCTACGGCCAGCATTCCTATCAGGTCCTGCACGATTTCCTGGCCGATCCCGCTCGGCAGGCCCAGCCGCACTCGTACGCGATGGTCGGTTTCACGCTGCGGTCCACGCTGTCGCCGCACGGGACGGTGGCGCGCGGCGTGTGCGTGACCGACGCGCAGGGACGTCTGCAGTCGATTCGTGAGCTGACCAAGGTGCTGGCCGTCGACGACCACGTCGAGAACCAGAACGGCGACGTGCCGCCCGAGCGCCTCACCGGCGACGAACCGGTCTCGCTGAACATGTGGGGCTTCACGCCGGCGCTGTTCCCCCAGCTCGAGACCGTCTTCACCGAGTTCCTGGCCCGCCAGGGACAGGACCTGACGTCGGAGTGCTACATTCCGGCGACCGTCGACGTCCTCATCACCCGCGGCCAGTGCGAGGTGGAGGTCCTGCCGACGTCGAGCCGCTGGTTCGGCGTGACGTACAAGGAAGACAAGCCGGGCGTGGTCGCGGCGATGGCCGACCTCGCCGCCAGCGGTGCCTATCCCGCGCCGCTGTTCGGCTGACGCGGATGCACGACGCACGCCCTCGCGACCTGCGCGCCCTCGGGGCGAGCTTCCAGGTCCACGGCACGTTGGTCGAGGCCGCGCCGCACGGCAGCGGCCACATCAACGAGACGTACGCGGCGACGTACGACCAGGCCGGCACGCCGGTCCGCTACATCCATCAGCGGATCAACGGCCACGTGTTCAAGGACCCGGCGCGACTGATGGAGAACGTCTCGCGCGTGCTCGGCCATGCCGCGACACGGCTGGCCGGCCGCCCGGACGCCTCCCGCCGGACCCTCACGCTGGTGCCGGCCCGCGACGGACGCCCGTACGTGGTCGACGCCGACGCGGCCGTCTGGCGGACGTACCTCTTCATCGAGCGCACCCGGACGTTCGACATCGTCGAGACGCCGGCGCAGGCCGAGGCCGCCGCACGCGCCTTCGGACAGTTCCAGTCGGTGCTCGCCGACCTGCCGGGCGAGCGGCTGCACGACACGATTCCCGACTTCCATCACACCCGGAAGCGCTTCGACGCCTTTGCGGCCGCGGTGCAGGCTGACAGCTGCAATCGCGCGCACGCCTGCGCTGATCTGATTGCTGTCGCACTGGCGCACGAGGCCGACACCGATCGGTTGCTGGCGGCCTCGGCCGCCGGCGATGTGCCCGAGCGCGTCACGCACAACGACACCAAGATCAACAACGTGATGATGGACGTGGCCACCGGCGAGGCCCTCTGCGTGGTCGACCTGGACACCACGATGCCCGGGTTGGCGCCCATCGATTTCGGCGACATGGTCCGCACGGCCACCAATGCCGCCGCGGAGGACGAGCCCGATCCCGCACGCGTCGTCTCGCGTCCCGAGATGTTCGAGGCGCTGGTGCGTGGCTATCTGTCGGCGGCGGGGGCCTTCCTGCGGCCGACGGAGGTCGCCTGGCTCGCGTTTGCCGGGCAGCTGCTCGCCTTCGAACAGGCCCTCCGCTTCCTCGGCGATCACCTGCAGGGCGATGTCTACTATCGGATCCATCGCCCCGGCCACAACCTCGAGCGCGCGCGGGCGCAGCTGGCGCTGATGACATCGATCGAGCGACAGCGTGATGCGTACGAAGCCATCGTGCGCAGCTACAGCTAGGAATTCAGCATGCAAAGTTCACAATGAAGCGCGGGGCGCACACCGCCACGCTGCCGCTCCACATCTGACTCGGGCCCCGAGCGGGCAGCGCGAGCAATCCACAGCTCACGATGAAGCTGTTGCGCACCTGCGCCCCAGCTCTTCGCTGCAGCTGAAGTGTTGAATGTCAGCGAGGCCCGCCTGAAGTGTCCGACCGCGTGGCCACGCCCCCGACACGAACCGGGCCAAGCGAAGGCGACGACCCGCAGCAGCGGTGCCCCGAGTTGCGCTGCATTGTGAATGTTGAACGTCCGCGAAGCCCGCCTGATTTGTGTGTGCGACCGCGCGGCAATGCCTCCGACACGAACGGGCCGAGCCGAAGGCGACGGCCCCACGGCAGCGGTGCCCCGAGCTGCGCTGCATTCTGAATGTTGGTCCTTCCGGGAATAGCGTGGGCAGCTCGGGCCGGCTGCGCGGGCCACTCGGCGGGTGAGCGGCCTGCTCGCCGGCCTTGCGCCGGGCAAAACGGTGGCGTAGAACCGCCGGATGC